>RFHO01000125.1 GCA_003696385.1 Planctomycetota bacterium
AGGGGAATGTGGCCGCTGCGGCCGAAGCTGCGGTACAGAGCGAGCGGACCCGGTGGCAACGCAGGATCCTCGTGCTGACCGTGACGCTGGTGTTCCCCGTCGTGCTGGGGGTGATCGAGCTGTTCGTGCGCTACGCTGCCGGCGACCGTCCCCGGCCGGTGGATCCGACCCGGTGGCTCCCGCTGTTCACGTTCCTCGCGGTCCTGCAGATTCCCGCCGCACTGCACTGCCAGAGGCGTCTGTGCCGACTGGAGATTCTCACGATGATGGTGTCTGCGCGGGATGGAAATGCGCCGGGTTTCTCGGAGGGTGAAGCCGCCGTGTCGGCGACAAAGCACGCGCCGTCCGGAGTGTGATGGTGGTTGCGGTTTCCGTGCGGACCGCCGCGGCGCGTTTTTGCCGGCGAGAACCGAGCGAGCCGGCATTCCGCTGCGCGGGCACGCCCAGTCGTTCGAGTTCATGCTGTGCGTTCGGAGCGCAACCAGGGGATCACCGGCTGGCACTGGTGGCGAATCTGGTGGACGCAGAGGAAGCGACGGTGCGGGACGCTGGCAGTCCGCCAAACGCCGCCCGAGGCCGTGGACGGGAACGAGAGCGTCGCAGTCGGGAAGGATCTGGATGGCGCGTTTGTTCGGAATGATTCCCCGAGGCGCCGCCGAAGTGGACCTCATCGTCGGCGGGTGCTCGGCCCTTGCTCACGCGGCGGGGAGTTCGGCGGCGATGTGTTCGACCGACGCCCCGAGCCGGCGGAGTTTTTCCGGGAGTTGCTCGTAGCCGCGCTGCAGGTGTTCGATGCCGCGCACGAGGCTGCGTCCAGGCGCGCAGAGGGCGGCGATGACCAGAGCGGCTCCGGCGCGCAGGTCGGTGGCCTCCGCGTCGGCGGGCCGAAGTCGTGCCGGGCCGTCGATCCAGGCGTGGGAATCCCTCCGGCCGATGACGATGCCGAACCGACGCAGCTGCTCCACGTGTGCGAAGCGCTGTGGAAACACCGTCTCCACGATTCGGCTGCGACCGTCGGCGCGGGCGGCCAGGACCATGAGCTGGGCCTGCACGTCGGTTGGCAGTCCTGGGTGCGGTTCGATGACGGCGAAGAACGGCCGCACGGCGCCGGAAGCGGTTGCGATCAGGCTCCCGGTCGCGCCGGGTGTCGTTTGCCGTGCGTCGTCGGGCGGTGCGGCAACGGGCACCGGCGGGCCGGCATCGGCGCGTGTGGCCGGCGGACTCGGCGTGTCGGCGTTTGGCGACGGCATCGGTCGGACACGGACGTCGGTGTGCGCGGCGAGGAAGTGGAGCACGGGCCTGAGGTCTTCCAGAGGCGCGTTTTCGAGTCGGACGCATCCGCCGGTCGCCGCGACGGCCAGCAGCCAGGTGGCGGCTTCGATGCGGTCGGGCGGGACGGTGCGCGCGGTGCCGCGCAGCTCGCGGACGCCGTGGACGCGGAGCGTATCGGTTCCGAGTCCTTCGATACGCGCGCCCATCGCGACCAGGCAGTGTCCGAGGGCGACGATTTCGGGTTCGCGGGCGGCGTTGTGGATGGTGGTCGTTCCGTGGGCGCGGGTGGCCGCCATCATGACGTTGGCCGTTCCAGTGACGGTGGGACCGTGCGGTCCGCGGAGATCGATCACCGCGCCGCGCAGCCGATCCGCGCGGCCGACGATCCGATCACCACGGAGCTCGAAACGCGCACCCAGCGCGGCCAGCCCCGTCAGATGGAGATCGATCGGGCGGCTTCCGATGGCGCAGCCGCCCGGCAGCGGGAGGTCGACGTATCCGGTGGTCGCCAGCAGCGGCCCGAGGACGCAGATGCCGGCGCGCATGCGGCGCACCACCGCTGCGGGGACGGGGTTGTGTGCTGCGCCGGGATCCACGCGTTGTGCCGTCAGCACCTGCGGGGCTTCCCATGCCACGCGGACGCCCAGCGATCGCAGCAGTTCGCACATGGCCGCGATGTCGCTCAGCCGGGGCAGGCCCGTCAGTCGCAACGGCTGGTCCGTCAGCAGTGAAGCGGCGAGCATCGGGAGGGTCGCGTTCTTGGACCCGGAGACGCGGATCGTCCCGTCCAGACGTGTCGGGCCGTGGATGAGCAAGGCGTCGCTGGACACTCCGTTGCCTTTCCTGGCGGGTGTGTGGCCTCGGTCGGGTCAATAGTCGCGGGCGGGGTTGCGGAGGATCCGCTGTCCGACCTGCAATCCTTCTGCGATGCCCGCTTCGACGCCGTCGTTGAAAACGACCTGCACCCGCTGGCGGCGGGGGCCTTCTTCGCCGGCGAGCACGACGAAGCTGCGTCCGGCATCATCGGTCAGCAGGGCCGTGGTGGGCACGATCGGCAGTTGCTCCCAGCTGCGGATCTTGACCGTCAGCCGGGCGAACTGGCCCGGCATGAGGCGTTTTACCTGCACACCGGTGTCCAGGTCGACCGCAGGCACGCGAACGTCGCATTCGATGCGGAGCATCCGCGATCGCGCTTCCAGCGCGGCGTTGACTCGGGCCACGGTGGTGGCGATTCGGACGCCCGGCAACCCGGTGATCTGGTCGAGGACGGCGGCCTGTCCGACTTCGAGTTTGGGAGCGACGGCCGCCGGGGCGTAGACGATGGCCCGCAGCAGGTCGGTGCGGGTGATCGTGAACAGCGGCTGTGCGGCGGAGTTCTGCTGTGCCGGCTGCACGAACGCGCCGCGATCGACGTTGCGGGCGGTGACGACGCCGGGGAACGGTGGGCGGATGTTCCGATAGGCGAGCAACTCTTCGAGGCGTTTCCGTTCCGCCTCCGCGACCTGCAGGTCGGCTTGTGCGGCGGCCAGATCGGCTCGGGCGGCCTCCAGGTCCGCTCGCGCGGCGGCATGGCGGGCTTGTGCGGCGTGGACGTCGGCTTCGACGGCCCGTGCGGCCGCCTCGGCGGCGGCCAGAGCGTAGCGGGCTTCGTCCAGCAATTCGGGTTCGATGGCGCCGTCTTCGGCCAGCCGTTCGAGGCGCCGGAGTTCGGCGCGACGGAGTGCGATCAGGGCCTCTTTTTCGGCACGTGCGGCCTCGGCCTGACGGATTTCGGCCTCGCGGACGATCATCTGTCGGCCGACCTGTTCGACGCGGGCCCTGACCTGTTCGACGGCGGCTTCGGCCGCGGCGACGGCAGCCGCCTTCTGGTGTCGCTCGGCTTCCAGTTCCGGGACCTGAAGCACGGCCAGCATGGTTTCGGGGGTGACGTACGTGCCGATGTCGATGTCGCGTCCGTCGACCTGTCCGATGGTCTCGACGTACCCGCCGATTTTGGCCATCACGTCCGTGGTTTCGACGCCCCGCAACGTGACGCCGGGCAGCTCGAGCGTATCGACGTACGGGCGACCGGTGACCACCAGTGTGGTCGTTTCGTCGAAGGTCCGACGGGACGTCCGTGTGGGAGCGGTCGGCCGGCCGGTCGCGGTACGAGGTTCCTCGGCCTGAGCGGCGGGCAGCGTCTGCAGATCGGTGGCTCGCCCGCACCCAGCGAACGCCGGCAGCGCAAGGGCCAGGACGATCGTCGACAATGACCGCGGATGGGTCGCTGCGGTTGTGGCGAACATGGCTCGACCTTTCGTGACGGCTGGGCCGTGGGCGGCGATCACCAGCCCGGTTCGCGGGCAACGGCGCGTGGCGGCCGTTTGACCAGCACGTACAGCGCGGGCACGACGAACTTGGGCAGGATCGTGGCGGCGAGCACCGCGCCGACGATCGTCCGGGCCAGGGGGACGTCGGCCTCCGTGCCGGCGAATCCGATCGCCAGCGGCAACAGCGCCAGAATGGTGGTCAGGGAGGTCATCAGGATCGGACGGAACCGGACGACGGCGGCTTCGGTGATGGCCTGTTGCACGTCCGCGCCCTGCCGAAGCCGCTGGTCGGCGAAGTCCAGCAGGACGATCGTGTATTCGACGACGATGCCGATCATCATGATCACGCCCATGAACGACTGGATGTTCAGCCGCGTGCCGGTCAGGTGGAGTGTTGCAGCGACTCCGACGAAGCCCAGCGGTACGGTGACCATCACCACGACCGGATCCGTCAGGCATCGGAACTGGCCGACCATGACCAGAAAGACCAGCACGGTAGCCAAGGCCAATCCCAGCGTGAAATCGACGAACGACTCGCGCATGGACCGGACCTCACCCTGGACTTCGACGGTGAAGCCTTTGAAGTCCGGGCCGGCGACGACGAACTTTGTTGGGCGGTCGAGGCCCAGTCGATGCAGCAGGCCGCGGAACCATTCCGGATAGCGGGCGATCGCGCTGCGGGAGTCGAACGTCGGCTGCAACACGATCGGATGCCGGAGGTATTCGTCCAGCGCGGCGGCGAATCCGCGGTAGTGGGCTTTGCGCTCCGGGTCGTCGGCGGCGGGCCACTGCTCCAGAGGGGTTTCGGCGAGCCGTTGCAGTTCTTCCAGCGGAACGTCGCGCAACCGCTTGCCCTGGAACGGTTCGACGGGAACGGGGATTGGAGTGTCGGCGATTCGACGCCGGCGCGGATCGTTCAGCCGGGCCTCGATGGCCGCCATCACGCTGCCGATGTCGAAGTCGGGATCGACGTTGGCGTACACGTCGGTGACGCGGGTGATGTTTCGGTGGTTGATCACGGAGGGGCCGCGGAGATTCGTGATGATCCGCGCGACGTCCTGCAGATACACCATCGGCGCATCGGCGTCGTCTCCATGCAGAGGAATCGAGCGGAGCGTCTGCAGCGAATCGATGTCGCGTTCGAAGTATTGCGTCCCCAGGAAGTAGTGGTTGCCGTTGCGGGGGTCGATCCAGAAGGCCGGATCGAAATTGACGGAGCTGTTGGTGGAGCTGACCAGGGCTTTCATGACGTGCTCGGGGGTCAGTCCGCGGTCGGCGGCCGCCAGCCGGTCGATTTCGACTTTGATCATCGGATAGTCGATTCGCTGGGCAATGCGGACGTCGGTGGTGCCCGGCACTGCGCGGATTTCGGCGACCAGTTCGCGGGCGATCCGCTGGGCCTTTTCGGGCGTGTAGCCGGCGATCTGCAGGTGGATCGGCGAGGGTTCGCCCATGTTCAGGGCAGCGGTGAGGATTCCGCCGGTATCGAAGGCGAATTCCACGTCGGGGAATTCGCGGTGCAACCGGGCACGCAGCCGGCGGACGTACTCGAACACGCTCGTTCCCCGCCGTCCGGCCAACTGCACCAGCACAAACGCGTCCATCGGTCCGGTGTTGGGGGTGTATGCGGCCGGCCAGTCCATCAGCACGCCGATGTTGGCGATCAGCATGCGACAATCGGATTCCGCTCGGGCCCGGCGGACTTCGTCGGGCGTCAGTACGCGGAATTCACCGCCGGCGTATTTGCGCCGCGTGGCAGGATAGACGCTGTCGGGAGTGGGGTTGTCGGGAGCGGGATCGCCGATTTCGTCGACGATCACGTTCTCGATCCGTTTGACGAGCTGCTCGGTGGCCTCAATCCGCGTGCCGGATGGAGCCCGGACGTAGATCGTGAATTGCCCGGCGTCGATCGGGGGGAACAGTTCACGACCTGTTTCACCCATCAGCCGGACCGCGCCGACGAACAGTACGAGCGAGGCGAACACCACCGTCTTGCGCCACCGTAGCGTCCATTCCAGCAGGACACGGTAGCCGCGCACCAGAGCACCCTGCGCGACCAGCGTCCGATCCGCCTCGGAGACGATCCGGCTTTCCTGGTCCGCGGCCACCAGGACGTTGCTTTCGGCGTTGTCGGGAATCACGACCTCGGGTTCGACCCGCATCAACCGCGCGGCCACGACCGGTACGAAGAAAACTGCGACCAGATACGACGCACCGACGGCGAATACGACGGCCAGCGACAGCGGCGCGAACAGAAACCGCGCCAATCCCGACAGAAACAGCACGGGAAAGAAGACCACGGCAAATGTGAGCGTGGAGACCAGAAGTGGCACGGCGACTTCGCGCGTTCCCTCCC
>RFHO01000010.1 GCA_003696385.1 Planctomycetota bacterium
GCGTCGCGGGGAGGCCCTTCGACCGCGCGGTGGCCACGGTGGTTTCCTGGATGGCAACCCGTGGCGGTGGTGGCGTTGTCGGCGGTCGGCGTGCGGTCCGTCGACCGCGGTGCGGTGTGGCGGAGCACGGCCATGTTGTTCCGCGCGGACAGCGTGCTGGCCGTTCGCAGTGGCTTGCCGGCCGAGCGCGCGTGGGCTGTATCGGATTGCCGCTGCAGCGACGTTTTCCACGGAGCCCGCGGCACATATACGGTGTGGCGACAACGGGGATGGCAGCGCAGCGTGCGGCGTAACGGCGTACCGCTGGGAACGTTCAGCACGGCGCCCCGGTGCTGTCCGCAGTCTTCGGCCGACACACTGCTGGCGGTGTTGCCGCTGTCACTGCTGGAGCGTGTGGAGACGGTCGGCGTCATCGGGGGCGGCGGCGTGGGGACACTCTCAGCAGTGTCGGCGTTTCCGGTGCCGGAACTGGTGCTGTACGAGCCGGATGCGGAGTTGGTGGAATGGTTGAGGAACTCACGAGGTGGCTCCGGAGGCGGTGCGACGTGTTCGCCGGCCACGCTCTTGCGGGATTCGCGGTTGCAGGTGCGTTGCCAGGGGAGTTGGGCGGCAACCGCCGTGCCGGGAAGGTTCGATGTTCTGGTGTGCTGCGAAGACGCGACGGCGGATTGGACGGCAACGGGGATTCTCAGCAGTTCGTTTTACGTCCGCGCCGCGGCGGCGTTGAAGCCGGGAGGGATCTATTGCGGACGGCTGACCTACGTGGATTGGGACGTGAGATCGCTGGCTTCATACGTTGCGGCCGTGCGGCGTGGTTTCCGTCACGTGGCGCTGGTGGAGCCGGCTCCGGGGATGTTTCTGGTCCTGGCGAGCAATGCGGCAGATGGATTCGGGCGTGGCAACTGGCTGGCGCGGTTGAGGCGGCCGCACGTTCGAGCCGTTTTGGGTGACGCGGGGTGGGACTGGGCGAATGTCACGCAGTTGCCGATGGTCGAAGCCGCCGATGTGCTGAACGCAGCAGGGGATGCACGTTCCGAACCGTGCCGGCCGGTACAGACGGTGCTGGCGGCGCGCCTTCCCCGGGTGATCCTGAGCTGGGGCGGAAAGATGGAGGCGATCGTCCAGAAGCTGACGGTCCGCGCGAAAACGACCGCAATTTGGCTGCGCGACGGCGACACCGATCCGCAGTTGCAGCGGCGGTTGCGGGAGCTGCGTCGGCGCGGAGAGCTGCTGGCGGATGCCGAGGACAGATACTGGATCTATCGCAAGACGCTGAAGCGGATGTTGCTGGACGAACCGCAGACCGTGATTCGCACGGTTTCGGGAACGGTCCGGCGGGAGTTGCATCCGGATGACCGCAGGCGAATGCAGTATCTGGAGGCATTGGGTGACGCGGCGCGGCGGGAGCACCCAAGTGCCGGGCAGATCAGGCGGGTGCTCTCGTTTGCGCGGCCGTTCGATCCGTTGGTCAGCTTGTTCGCGGAGGCCGAAGCGGCCATGCTGTGGAAGCGGGCGGATCCACGTTCGCCCCGGGACGAGTTGGCGTGCTGGCTGCACGTGGCCTTCTTTACGTCCCCGCGTGATGTTTCCGTGCGGCCGATCACCGAGGCGTTGCGGTTGTTGTGTGAACATCCCGGGGGGCCGGCCGAGGGGTCCGCGCGTGTCGATGCCGTCAACGGGCTGCTGCAGTTGCTGCACGAGCGATGGCAACTGCGCGACCGGCGGCCCACGGCGGCTCCGGAGATAGCCTTGTCGGATGCGACCGAAAGCCTGATGCGGGCGGAGCAGGCTGTGGCGCTGCTGGACGATCAGGTTGGGGGAGCTCCGGAGTTGCGTCAGTGGTGGTCGGCGCGGCGGAGAGTCCTGCAGGGCACGGTGCTCCGCGGGCTGCGTCGTCGCAAACGCCAGCTGTTGAGTGCAGTGCGACGGTCGTCGTCGGCCAACCGGCACGCCGGAAGCAGTTCTGCGGTTCGGTGAGCGTGGTGTTGCGTTCCGATCGGAGTGTACGGGTACGGTCCGATGGCACCGATCCCCGGAACAAGTGGCGAGGAAAGCGGACGGATGGCGCGACCAATCGGGATGGGCCGGCTGGTGCTTGCACGGGCCCTGTTCGGGTGCGTCGTAATCGCTGCCTGGGCGGCTCCGTCAGGGATGTGTGCGGCGCAGCCTCCGCGGTTTGACGGCCGCCGGGCATACGAGGATCTGGTTCGAATCTGTCGTCTCGGGCCGCGTAGCAGCGGTTCGCCGGGCATGGCGCGACAGCAGCATCTGTTGACGGAGCATTTCTCGCGGTTGGGGGCGCGGGTGGCGTTTCAGTCGTTCGATACCACCCATCCGTTGACCGGCGGTCCCGTGCGGCTGAACAACATGATCGTTTCCTGGGATCCGGATGCCGAAGAACGCATTCTGCTGTGCTGTCATTACGACACGCGGCCGTATCCGGACCGCGACCGATTACGACCGCGTGGCGTGTTTGTCGGTGCCAACGACGGCGCCAGTGGCGTGGCTGTGTTGATGGAGTTGGGCCGGTCGATGGCGGCACTGCGCGGGCGTGGTGGTGACGGGGAGCGTCCAACCGGCGGTGTGCGGTACGGCGTCGACTTCGTGTTTTTCGATGCGGAGGAGTTCGTTTTCGGGCCTGATGACGCATATTTCCTTGGGTCGACGCACTTCGCCGAACAGTATCGCCGGCGGCCTCCGAAGCACCGCTACCTGTGTGGGGTTCTGTTCGACATGGTGGCGGACCGGCACCTGAGAATCCACATGGAAAAGAACAGCCTGCAGTTCGCACCCCGGGTGACACGAAGCATCTTTCGCACTGCGCAGCGGCTGCGGATCCGGGAATTCGTGCCCACCGTCCGGCACACGGTCAACGACGATCACATTCCCCTGAACCGGATTGCCGGAATCCCCACCTGCGATCTGATCGATTTCGACTATCCTGCCTGGCACACCACGCGCGACACGCCCGAGCAGTGTTCGGCGAGCAGTCTGCAGAAGGTGGGCAGTGTGATCTCCCAGTGGCTGTGGGAAGGGCCACCCCGAGATGCTGTCGCTGCGGAGTGACGGCTTCGGTGCTGCAGGAAGGCGGAGGCGTTGCCGCTTCGCCGGGGGGCATCCGGGACGCTCGGGGGCAACGGGACCGCCGCCGGCCGTCCCGCTGCCGGTTGGTCGCGGAGCGCGGACGTGGCGGTGTGCACGGCCCCGCGCAAGCGGCAGTGCGGCGGCTTCCGTTGCTCAGGACACGGGACGAAGTGGCGACCGAGCTGGAATGCGGGACCTCAGACCGGAGCCTTCCATGCACAGCGTGACAGTGCGGCCTCGATTTCGCGCCGAGCTGGGTTTCTTCCACGGGCCGGTGGAGCTGTTGTTGTGGCTGGTGCGCCACGACGAGATCGCAGCGGAACGTGTCATGCTGCGGCAGATCACGCAGCAGTTCTTCGACGCGTCCAGTCCGGACGCGTTCGAGCTCGCCGCGGTGGCGGAGTTCGTGGTGACGATGGCGGCCTTGGCGGAAGTGAAGAGCCGGGCCGTGCTCCCGCAGATGGAATCGGCAGAGTCGGAAGCCGACGAGGACGCACCGGAGCTTCGACCGCGGGCGGATCTGGTGCGTCGACTGCTGGAGTACAAACGGTTCAAGGAAGCGGCCGCCCTGTTGCAGCGACGGGCGGCGGAGTGGGCCGAACGGTACCCCCGTCTGACTGACGAGCGTCCGCAGCAGCCGCGTGATGCGTCAGCGGATCGAATCCGCGACGTCGAACTGTGGGATCTGGTGAGTGCCTTTGCACGGTTGTTGGAAATGCAGGCGATCGAAGAGGAGGCGGAGATTCGGGACGACGACGTGCCGCTGCACGTTTACATCGAAGAAGTGGCCGAGCGGGTGCGGCGGGAAGGGTGTGTTGCGTTTTCCGCATTTTTTACACGCCCGTTTCGGCGCTGGGCGTGGGTGGGGCGTTTCCTGGCGATCCTTGAACTGGTCCGTCACCACGGCTTCCGAGCCCATCAGCCGTTGGAGTTCGGCGAAATCTGGATTCTGGCGCCGGAGTATTCCGGACCGCTTCCCGATGCGTGATACCGACGCGCCTGGCGATCGGCAATTCTCCGCGCGAGGCAGGACGCGATGCGCGATGGCACGAGCCAGGAGAATGTCGAACGACGGGCGTGGTCATACCGGCGCGCCCGCGGCGGGGGTCACGTGGGATTGGTCACCACCGAAGCCGTCGGGAAGCGGATGACGAAGCAGGTTCCCCGGCCTTCCTCGCTTTCGCAATCGATGGTGGCATTGTGCGCACGGACGATACGTCGGACGATCGACAGCCCCAGGCCGGTGCCGTCACGACGGGTGGAAAAGAAGGGATCGAAGACTTTTTCGCGGATTGCAGTGGGGATGCCCGGTCCACTGTCGATCACGCGCAATTCGACGGCGTCCGCGCAGCGCCGCGTGAGGATCTCGATTCGCCCGCCTTCGGGCATGGCCTGCAGGCCGTTCTGGACCAGATTCTGCAACATCTGCTGCAGCAAAGGCGGGCTCCCGGTCACGGGAGCGAGGTCATTGTCCAGGTGAGCCACGAGTTCCACTCCAGCGGCTTCCGCAACGGGGCGGAAATAGTCCACGAACCGGCGGACCAGGTCATTCAGACACAGCGTTTCCTCTTCGTGTTCTTCCGCGCGAACGAATTGCAGAAAGCCCTTCAGCAGGTCTTCCAAGGCATTGCATTCCTGCCGCATCCGGACGAGTCGGCCGCGCATTCGGTGTTCCCGTGGAGTTCGGGGCGGGTCGAGGTCCTGCAGGAGGATGCCCAGATTGAGCGTCAATGCCGAAAGGGGGTTGCGCAATTCATGGGCCAATTGCCCGGCCATCGTGGCCAGCTCGTGATACCGCTCCTGCCAATCTTGCTCGCCAATGGTGGCCACGATCGACGCTCCTGGACGCGTGCGGAGGCCCATGTCCGCGCTCGCTCGGGTTCTCGAAGTACGCAGCGTGACGGTGAGCCGTCGCAGGACGCAACGGCCGGTCGCGCCCCGTCGATGAAGCGCGGCGTTCCGTGGACCGCCGCACCGTCCCCGGTGAGCGCGCGTCGCCTGAGCCGCTGGCATCGAACGGCGCGGCGAGTACGGCCTTTATGCGGTCTTGTCGAAACCGATCGTTTGATCGTTTCCGCTGCGCTGCGACCGGGAGGTCCGCGGAAAGCTCGCGATCCTGTTCGCGTCGCGGCACGCAGCGCTCAGGAGGACTCTTCTTCCCGCTCCGGTCCAACCGGTGCGCCGGCTTGTTCGGCAACCGCGGCCCGGTGCGAGAGTTTCACGCGGTTCTGTTCGTCGACGGCGATCACCTTGACCAGCAGCCGATCGCCGACTTTGCAGAAGTCCGAGATCGATTTCACGTACCCTTCGGAAAGCTCGCTGATATGGCACAGCCCGTCCTTGCCGGGGGCGATCTCCACGAACACGCCGAAGTCCTTGATGGACGTCACCCGGCCGTTGTAGATGCGGCCGACGCGGATTTCTTCGGTCATCGCTTCCACGCGTGCGACCGCCTCGTCCGCGCGACCGCCCGGTGGAGCGGCGATGGTCACCGTGCCGTCCTCTTCGATGTCGATCTGCGTGCCGGTTTCCTCCTGGATGGCTCGGATCGTTTTGCCGCCCGGTCCGATCAACAGGCCGATCTTCTCCGGATCGATCTTCATCTGATACAGCCGCGGGGCGTGTTCGGAAATGTCCGGACGCGGTCGCGGGATGACACTGAGCATCGTCTTCAGAAGCTGTCTCCGCGCCTCTTTGGCCTGGGCAAGCGTGTTGCGGATGATCTCTTCGTCGATGCCGTCGATCTTCAGGTCGAGCTGGATGCCGGTGATGCCCTTGCCGGTACCGGCGACCTTGAAATCCATGTCGCCGAAGTGGTCTTCGTCACCCATGATGTCGGTCAACAGGGTGTAGCGATCTCCTTCCTTGACCAGGCCGATGGAGATTCCGGCGACCGGCTGCAGCAGGGGAACGCCGGCATCCATCAGCGCCAGGGTGGCGCTGCAGACGGTCGCCATGCTGCTGGACCCGTTGGATTCGAGGATGTCGGAGATGGCGCGGATCGTGTATGGAAATCGTGACTCCGGCGGCAGAACGGGTTCGATCGAGCGTTCAGCCAGCATGCCGTGACCGATCTCGCGTCGTCCCGGTCCGCGGATCGGTCGCACTTCCCCGACGGAGAACGGTGGGAAGTTGTAATCCAGCATGAACCGCTTTTCGTATTCCTCGACGGGCGTGTCCACTTTCTGCACGTCGCGACCCGTTCCGAGGGTGACGCTGGCCAGGGACTGCGTTTCACCGCGCGTGAACAGCGCGGATCCATGCAGCCGGGGCAGCACGCCGACGGCACAGGAAACCGGCCGCAATTCGTTGGGCTTGCGTCCATCCAGCCGGATGCCTTCCAGGATCAGGTCACGGCACACCCGTTTTTCCAGTTCTGCGAAGGCTTCCTGAAACTGTTCCGGTGTTCCGCCGATGTTGGGAGCGGTGTCGCTGTCTTCCGGGAAGAACTCCCTGTAGAGCTCATCGCGCAGCGCGGCCGTTCGTTCGCGGCGTTCCGCTTTCACGGCACTCTGCTTGGCTTCACGGAGCCGGTCGTACGCCTTTTCGCGAAGCGGGCCGACGAACGGGTTCGGCGGCGGCTCCGGAAACTCGACCGGCTGAACGCCGGCGGCTTCGAACAGTTCGCGCTGCAGTTGGCAAATCTCCTTGATGTACCGGTGCGCGAACAGGATGGCCTCTGTCATCTTGTCTTCGGTCAACTGATGGCCGAAGCCCTCGATCATCAGCACGGACTGCTCGTTCCCCGCGACGACCAGATCCAGGGCGCTGTCGTTCAACTCGGCCATGGATGGAAATGCGGCGAATTCGCCTTCCACCAGTCCGACCCGCACGGCACTGACCGGTCCTCGAAAAGGAACCGGCGCCAGCCCCAATGCGGCGCTGGCGCCGGTGATCGCGAACACGTCCGGGTCATGCAGTCCATCGAAGACCAGGGCGTTGGCCATGATCTGGATTTCGTCCTTGTAGCCCTTCGGGAACAGCGGCCGGATCGGCCGATCGGTCAGCCGGCTGGTGAGAATTTCCCGCGTCGTCGGCCTCCCTTCCCGTTTCAGAAAGCCACCCGGGAAACGACCCGCCGACGAAAACCGCTCGCGATAGTCGACGGTCAGCGGAAAGAAGTCAATGCCCGGACGCGGCGGCCCGTGCTGTGCCGCAACGAACACCACCGTATCGGCATAGCGGACCAGAACGGCGCCGCTGGCCTGTTTTGCCAGTTCCCCTGTCTCCAGACTGAATGTTCGCCCGGCGATCTGTTTCTCAACGTGTACTTTCACTGTCGTGTGTCCTCTGCTTGTCGTTTCGCTTCACAGGCAGACCGGCGTCCGGCCCGCTTTTCGATTCTCCATTTCCCCTCGGGTTGCTCTTTCCGCTCCGCGGCGATCGGCTACGGGTCGCGCCGCATGTTGCATGCCCCTCGTTTTCCTGCCGTGAGACGTGGGACGCGGGGGCATCGTGTGGCCGGTGCGTGCACAGTTCGTGTTGAAGGCAGCGTCCGTGAGCCTCTGTGGCGACGCGGACGACATGCCGATGCGGTTGCCGTCGCTGTGTGGTCCTTTGCCACGATCGCTCCGAAACGCTTGCCGTTGCGGTGGGCGGATCGCCGCGCGTGTCGGCAGGCCGTCGGCACTGCGATCGGCGCGGATGTGTCGTTTCTTCGTGCTCGATTTTACCGCGGTCACCGAAGCGGCAAAGCGAGCGGAACCGCAGGACCCGCAGCGTCCGGCCGCTCGGTTGGTGCGGATGCAGACACCACCAGCGAGGGATGATCGGAACCGCAGGTCATTGCGTCAAAATCCGGCTGCGGGTGTTGCGGTTGTGCGCCTCCGGAACGGCGCGGCGACCGGGGCGCCGGCTGTTCACACCAACTTCGGAACGACTTCCCGCCGGAAGGCCGATCACGGTCCCTTCGGCGGGCACATCCCCATGAGTTCGCGCTGCGCGGTACGACGGGAGGTGCTCGACACAGCCCTGTGTCCCGGCATGCCGTTGACCGCACCGCCGTTGGCTTCGGCCGGGGCGAAACGACGACGGTCACGCGACGGCTGACGCCGGCTGCTGCAGACTGCTGGTGGCGCGTCGTCGCAGTCGGGCCCTTGGGGAGCGCCGGCCGGTCACTTGCGCAAATTCAATCGTTCCAGAATGGACTGGTAGCGTTCCGGCGCCGTCCGGCGGAGGTAGTTCAGCAAGCGCCTGCGACGGTTGACCAGCATCAACAGTCCACGCCGGCTGGCGAAATCCTTCTTGTGTTGAGCCAGATGGTTTGTGAGTTGCTGGATGCGTTCGGTGAGTACGGCGATCTGGACTTCCGGCGATCCCGTGTCGCCGTCGAATCGGGCAAATTGCTTGATGATCTCCGTTTTACGTTCTTTGGTCAGGCTCATCTCCGCTCGTGTCCTTGCTTCGCAGCGCGCCCGCTTGATGCGGCATCGGTATGCCAAGTCTGCCGGAGCCGATCCGGCGTGGAGCGAGGCACCCGGGCCGTAGTGCCATCGCAATCTCAAAGATGTTGTCTTGCCGTCTTACGGTTTTTTCCCGCGCGGCCACAAACCGTCGGTGCGGCGGTCGGCCGCGCCAGCCGCGGCCCCGTTGCGGTCTTCGACAGCCGTTGGCCGTTGGGACGGAAGCGGTAGGCGGGCCGCATCACCGGGACGCCGGGCAGCCGGGAACGGCGCGGGAATTCCAGATGACAGTGCCGCGCCCTTGCACCGCCTGGTGCGAGGTGCGGCTTCCACCGCTGTGCCGAAAAGCGCCCGAGGTCGGTATTCCGGTGATCATTGCTCAGCTCGGGCGTGCCGTTGACGACGCGCCGAGGGTCGCTCAATGTACCAACCGGCGGCGGAATATCAATCGAGACGACCGGGCCGATCGGCCGGGCGGAGGGGCCGTTGCGGGGCCGTTTTTTTTGCAGTGGCCGGCGGCGCTGTTGCTTCGGAGCAGGCATCGGTGCCGATTCGGCTGCCGCTTTCGCCTCGCCGGTGGCTGACCTAGAATGCCGGACAGTGGCTTCGCTCGCGGTGTGGTCGTCGTCGCTTGGTAGTGTCGGCGACCGGGAGGCGCGGCCTGGGGCGGTTTGGGGGCTCCGGCACCGCAGCCGTCTACGCGGTCTGCGCTGTTTGCCGCGGTCGGCGGGGCAGTCGCTGGGGCGAGGCGGGAGCGAGGTGGCGCTCGGAAGGAATCCCATGGCCGAACTGTTTCACGAATGCGGAGTCGCAGCGGTGTACTGTCTGTCCGGGGCACCGGCCAGTCCGCTGGTTCCGGACCGCGATCCCCAGAAGGCCGCCTGGCTGATTCCGCGGATGCTGCTGGACATTCAGAATCGCGGACAACTGGCTGCCGGGATCACCAGCTATTGCCGCGACCGCGACCAACTGATCGACACCTACAAGGAAGTCGGCACGGTCAACGAGGTCTTTCTGCTGCACCATCCGGAGCGCCACCGGCAGTTGATGGAGGAATACCGGGGTACGGCGGCGATCGGGCACGTGCGTTATGCAACTTGTGGCCGGGACGACCGAAGCTATGCGCAGCCGTTCGAACGACACCACATCGAGAAATGGAAGTGGTTCAGCTTCGCGTTCAATGGTCAGTTGGCGAACTATGTGCAACTGCGGGACGAAATCCTCAGCAGTGACGATTTTCATCTTTCGCGTCAAACCGACACGGAAGTCCTGATGCATCTGATTTCCCGGGAACTTTCGGAGGGGAAGCGACCACTGGAAGAGATTCTCACGGCGCTGGCGCAGCGGCTGGACGGCGCGTACAACATCGTCCTGCTGAATGCTCTGGGTGATCTGCTGGTGGCTCGCGATCCGCTGGGTATTCGTCCGCTGTGCTATGCGGTGGAGGACGGATTGTTCGCCGCTGCCAGTGAAAGCGTTGCCTTGGCGAATCTGGGCTTTTCGGCCGAAAGCATCCGCAATGTTCGGCCGGGTGAGGCGGTCGTGATTCAGAACGGCGAACTGCGGATCCGTCGCTTTGCCGCGTCCCCCCGCTCTGCGCACTGTTTCTTCGAGTGGATCTATTTCGCCAACGTCGCCAGTACGCTGGACGGACGCAGCGTCTACCTGGTCCGCAAGGCGTTGGGTGAGGAATTGGCGCGGCAGGAGGATCTGCCCATCGATCAGGACACCATCGTGGTTCCCGTGCCGGATACGGCGAAAGCCGCCGCCGACGCGATGGCCTATCGGCTGAAGGTTCCCTGTCTGGAGGGCCTGATACGCAACCGGTACGTCGGCAGGACGTTCATCGAGGGCAGCAACCGTGATGCCAAGGTGCGGGCCAAGTACACGCCGCTGCGAGACGTCCTGGAGGGGAAGCGCGTATTGCTGGTCGAGGATACGATCGTGCGCTCCACGACGATGCGGGCGCTGATTTCGCAGATCCGGGAGCGTGGGCGCGCCCGCGAAGTGCATGTGCGGGTGGCGTGTCCGCCGATATTCGCACCGTGTTTTTACGGCATCGACATGTCGACGGTCACGGAGTTGTTTGCCCCGCGCTACATGGACGGGCCGCGCTTGACGCGGGAAGCCGAGGACCGGATGGCGAAGGATCTGGGGGCCGATTCGTTGCGCTACCTTCCGCTGGAGGCGGTGCCGCGGTGTGTGGGGAAGCCGCGTGAGGCGCTGTGTCTGGCGTGTCTGAACGGGGAATACCCGACACCCGGCGGCGAGCGGCTGTATGAACTGGCGTTGAAGACGCGAGACGCCGGTTCGAACGACGGGGGCGGGCGTACGGTGGAACTGGCGGCGCTGGAACTGCGTTCGTGAGGCATTCCTGACGAATTCGGCGGTTGGGGGAGCCGAAGGCGAACGCGGCCACCGAATCGCCGCCGGCATGCTGCCGAAGCGCCGTGTGTCGTACGTGCGAGTACGCCGCCGCGGTCCTTGCGGTGCTTTCTGTGTTTGGGAACGAGGTGTTGGGCGGGGGACCGGCCGTCGTGCAATGGACCAGTGGCCGCGAAGGTGTCGATTTGAGCAACGGTTGCGGGGAACGCTGTCGCTGGATCGCATGGAAGCGCCGAACGCGGGGCGTGGTCGGCTGCGTGGCGCTTCTGTCCGCGCTGTTGTCGGCTGGTTGTTGGACGGAGACGTACAACCGCCGATTGGAGGAGACCCGGCGGTACTTCGAGTATCTGGCCGAAGTCAATGCGGCTCTGCAGTCGCGGCACTGGCAGGAATTCGGTATCGACTTCCGGCCCCCGAAGGGCTTCGAGGAACTGCCGGCGCCGGTCGGGCCGGAAGCCGACCCCGAAACCCCCTTCGACCGCGACGTTCTGGAGGCGTTCGAGCGGCGTGATCCCCGACAGCCGCGACACTGGAATCCGCGCGGCTACCTGCCGGGGCTGGTCGGGGCGTGGCGTGCCGTGCTGCCGATCGACGGTCAGGAGGACCCTCGGCGTCCGTGCGAGCTGTACATCCTGAGCAACTACCGCTGGTGGCTGGCTCGGGAATTCGACGCCAAGATCGAGCCGGAGCGGTTCCGGGAACGGGCGATCGCCGCTCTGGCGCATCTGTTGCGGATTCCACCTCCGGAGTCGGACAAGGACTGGGAGTGGGTCGATGAGAAACTGCCGCGGGGGCTGGGGTATAAACCGAAGAAGTTGTGGACGACGATCACCATCGAGACCGAATTGGCTGGTCGCCCCACGGACGTGAGCATCTACCGCTATGAGCCGGGAGCAATCCAGATCGTCCTCGTGCTGGCGGTACCGCAGGGAGTGGACCGCGTGAACCGCCTGTACAAGGCCTTCGAGCATGCTCTGGTCTGGATGAAAGTGGACGAACGGGTCCCACGCCGGCGGAGTCAATCTCGGAGCATTGGATTCTGAAATGCTTACGGGGGCGCGAGCGGCGCGGTGAAGTCGCGCAGCGGTGATGCGCTCATCCGCCCCGTCGCGACTGGTGATATCGCAGAACGCGGCGGCGGAGTCGTCGGAACGCGTTGAGCATCTGGCCGGCGTCACGAAACCGCCGCTGGGGACGCAGCGCCAGCGACTTGCGGAGCAAGTCGATGAAGTCCTGCGGAACGCGCCGGCGCACGCGGCGGTATTCCGGTGGAGGCCAGTCGTACGGCCACTCCGGCCAGACCCCCGCCAGCATGCGATAGATGATCAGACCGATGGAGAAGACGTCGGAGCGGGGTGACGGACGGCCCATCGCCTGTTCCGGAGCCATGTGTCCGACGGTCCCGGTGCCCGCTCCCCGGATCGTTCGTGCCGCGATCTTGGCGATGCCGAAATCGGTCAGCCGCAGCCGGTGTCCGGGAAAGATGATGATGTTCTCCGGCTTGATGTCGCAGTGCACGATGCGGTTGGCGTGTGCGTAGGCCGTGGCCTGCAGGATCTGTTCGCTGTAGTCGAGGATCGTGAGCAGGGACATTCTCCGTCGGAGTCGCTCGGCCAGCGTCTGCTCTCCGAGCGGGAACGCGATCACGAAATATCCATCGATGAAGCTGGCGTCCTTGACTGGCAGAATGTTGGGGTGTTCCAGGCGGGCCAGCAGACGCACTTCCCGGCGGAAATCCTCGAGGACTTCGGGCGTCACCAGGTGCGTGTGAGGGACTTTCAAGGCCACGCGGATCCCTTCGATGGTGTCCATCGCCTGATACACGGCGGAGAAGCCGCCCTCGGCCAATCGCTTTTCGATGCGATACTTGCCCAGTTTTTGCCGAACGCGCAACGCCACCGAAATCACCTTCCGAGCCGGTGCCGGCATGGGTTCGCTGCGGCCGTTCCGCCAAGCCGCCATCTGCGTCCTTCGCCGTGGTTCCAACGTTCGTTGCCGATGCAGGCGAGCGGGCCTGTCGCCGCCCACGCCTGAAGCGGAACCGTCCGGATGTGTGTCCGACGTGTGGCCGTGAATACGGATTGCGATCTGTGTGCGCCGCATCGGGACCGTCGGTGACGGGCGGAATCAGCGACGCGACGTGGCGGATCACTTCGCAACCGGTTGCGCTCTACGTGCCGATCCGGTGCCCTGGCCGTCATTCTGCGGTCCGCCGGAGGAACCGCTGGTACGCTTCGCGCACGTGCCCCTGTTCGGTGTCACCGTCATGGACGTAAAAGCCGTAGCGGATCCGCAACGTTTCGCCCCGCTTCAGTTTTACCGGCGAGGCGGGCAGCTTCCCCTTCGAATAGGCCCGCGGCCCGAACGGGCTGATGGCAAATAACCCGTAATCCCGGACGTGATACCGTGAAGGGCGGAAGTTTCCGGGATGGTCGAACCAGGTCACGCCATACGTCTTGCCCCGCACGGGGCCGTAATAGTCCACCCACTTCGACGTCTTGCCCCAGCAGTTTTTCGTGCCGGTCAGGCCTTCGGCGTTGACCACGTGACCGCCCTCGCGCTCGCGCATCGAATCGACCATGCGGAAACCGGCGAAGCCTTCCTTGGTGTCGTCGAAGGTGACCTGTTCGGCCACGGCCTGCAGCTCGATGTCGAGCACGATCATGCGATCGGGAAAGAACGAGAAAGTCGTTCGTTCCCGCACGACGGTTTGGCCGTCGAGTGACTGCCAGTGGTTGGTCACCTTCAGGCGCGCCGGGCGGTCGCCGCGCGCGGGAATGGTCTGGATGTGCTGGTTGACGATTTTTCCCTTTTCCGCCCAGAAGTCGATTCCGTTGACTTCGTCCACCGCCACCCAGAGGCCCTTGTGATGGGGATGATCGTCGCCGGGGCGAAGCAGCGGTCGAGACAGGACCGTACCGTCGGCCGCGCGGACGGGCCAGAAGAAGGGCTTGCGATACTTGCTCCCGTAGTCGTAGACCGCGAAGGGCCGGCCGGCGATCCCGACCTCCACCTGTCGAGCGTCCGGCCGATGCGCGAAGGTCACGACAGGACCATCGCCAGCGCGCGTGACGGTGCCGGCGAGTGCGGCGCACGCAACCAGCCAGCCGGCCAACCAGTGACGCGGTCGTCCTTCACGCCGGGACAGGCGTTTCCCCGGAACGGGATGCGGCCTGCAATTCTCTCCGCGAGACTCCCTCGTGGTGCCTCCAATCCAATGGGGCCGTGCAGCGGCACGAATCGGGGGACGCCCGCAGGACCCGCAGGAGCGGCCGTATCGTGGATCTGCCATTGAAATTCTCCCTGTTTCGCAGCGCTTTCTGTCCGACCGCCGGCAGGACTTCCGATCGGAGTGGTCGGCAAGGATCGCGCCAGAACCCCGCTCACTCACTGCGCGCGGTCCGGCCGAAGCAGTACAGCAACTCCTGTCGCCGGCCGTTCTCGTTGACGGCCACGCGGTAGAAGATCCGATCGTCACAGATCGCGGGTGAAGCGAACACCTCGTTCCCCAGTTGCGTCCGTGCCAGCACGCGGGCCGCATTGGGATCGGCGGCCAGTACGAAGGTGGTGCCCGCTTCGTTGGACACGTAAATCCGTCCGGCGGCGAACGTCGGCGAAGAGCTGTAAAGGCCTCCGAGGCGTTCCATCCAGCGCGTCTGGCCGGTTTCGGCATCCCAGCAATAGGCGATGCCGCGGTCGGTGACCGCGTACACGAAGCCGTCGACCGCCAGCAGGGACTGCTCGTACGCCTTGCGGTTGTTCTGCCAGGCGATGCGTCTCGAGCCGTCGGCATGCACGGCGATCGTCTGGCTGTCCGGGTAGCCGCCGCTGGCGAAGACCAGGTTTCCGTCCCAGACCATCGTCCCGCAGGTAGCGGCGGTCGTTCCCTTCACGCTCCACAGCAACCGGCCGCTGCGAGGATCGTACGAAGCAACGCGGTAGGCGCCGCTGATCAACAGTTGGTCGCGGCCCGCCACCCGCCCGACGATGGGCGAGGAAAAGCTGATCTGCGACGGACGCGGCGTTTTCCACACCGTCCGTCCCGTCCGCTTGTCGACCGCGATCAGGTATGCGCCGTTCTCGAATTCCGATGCGATGATGATCGTCTCGTCGTAAAGCAGCGGTGAGGGGGCATAGCCGAACTTGTACTTGATCGGGACATACGGACCGACGTACCGCTTCCACAGCACCTTGCCATCCAGCGACAGGGCGGCCAGTTGAACCTGATCGTGATTCCAGAACACGGCGTAGACCGTTTTGCCGTCGGACGTCGGGGTGGGCGTGGCGTAGGTGTTTTTCGGATGTTTCTTTCCGAATCCGCCGCGGTTGATCGGAGTTTGCCACAGCAATCGGCCGGAATCGCGGTCGAAGCAGAGCACGGATTGCGTCTGTCGCCTTTCGTCGGCCGTCGTCAGAACGACGCGATCGGCCAGCACGATCGGGGAGGAATGACCGCGGCCGGGAACCGCCGCGCGCCAGACGACGTTGCGGTTCGGACCGAACTCGATGGGTGGGTCGGCACCATCTTCCGCGGTGCCGTTGCCGTGCGGGCC
>RFHO01000126.1 GCA_003696385.1 Planctomycetota bacterium
CCCCAACCGGTTCAGGAACCGGCACGGCGCAACCGGTACCGCCGCCTGCTGCCGCGACGACACCGCAGGCAGGCAGCGATACCCCTGCCGCGGCCGGCCCCTCGGCGACGCCCTCCGGTGCGCAGTCCGATGCACCTGCGGCATCGGGGGCGACGCCAGCACCTCCCGCCGGACCGCCAGGGACCGCCACCGCCCCTGCGACTCCTGCGCCGAAAGGCGGAAACGACGCAAACGGCGCGCCGCGACCGAACGGTGAAACCAACGCACCGCAGCAGCCACGGCCCGACGGTGCCTCCGGTTCGACGCCAGGCGCGCCGGCATCAGCGACGAAGGAGTCCCCCGGAACGAGCGAGCAATCACACCAACCCGCAGAAAAGTCGAAAACGGCCACCGGCACAGGGGCGGATGGCAATGCCGACGGTCCCGTCGGGACGGCACCGCCGTCGTCCCCAAAGGCCAACTGAGACACCAGACACAGACGCGAGCCGGCCGGCGCCGGCGGGTCGTGTGGATTTGCGGCCGGCGAGGCTACTGGCAAGGCCGGCTGCCTGAATGACCCCACCGGGCCGACGGTACGAAGAACAACGAAGGGCGAACGATGAACGACGTACTCGCCAAACTCAAGAACCTGGACTGGAAGCAACTGCTGGTCGACCACGGTGAAAAGGGAATCGCCGGACTGGTTGGTCTGCTGTCTCTGCTGGCGATCGTCTTTGCGCCGTGGAAGCCCTACGACCGCGATCCGCGGGAGTTCCTGCAAAAGGTGACTCAGGGCGAGGCAGCCCTGAAGGCTTCTGTCTGGCCCGACGAAGACCGCCAGAAGTACGACGAGATCGTCGACGGCAACGAGAAAATCGCACGGCTGTTCTCCGAGGTGCCGGTCGCACGCTACGAATACTACACGCCGTGGTTCCACCCGCTGTATCCGCCGAAGGCCAAACGAGGTGAGCCCAAGTACCTGCCGGTTCAGGATCTGATCGCCCATGCCAGCACGGTGATCATCGAGCTCCCGCCCGAGGGCAGTCAGCAACCGCAGCTCGCCGGAACGCCGGGGACGCCGGCGTTTCCCGGCACCCCCGGTACGCCCGGCGCTCTGGGAAGTTCGGCCGGTCTGCCCGGCGCCGTGGCACCTCCCAGTCCCGTGGGCCCACCTGCAACCGCCCCCAATCCCTTGGCACCACGCGGCGCAACGGCCGGTACGCCGGCCGGCGTCACGGGGTCTTCGCCGGGCGGCATTCCAAGTCCCCTTGGAACGCCGGCGTCTCCGACGGGAGAAGACGCAGCCGAACTGTACACCGTGGATCCGGCCAGCGATTCCGAAGAGCTGATGACGGAAGCGTATCCCGGCAGCGGCGAATTCGGCTCCACGTACGGGGCGGGCGTCGGCGGCGTGAAGATCAATGCCGAAGGGCGTTTCTTCGTCGCCGTGCGGGGCATCGTACCGCTCCGCGAACAGGCGAAGGAATTCCAGAAGGCGCTCCGGCTGGAAACCCTGGGTGAAGCCTACAACGAGCTGGAGTACATCGACTTCGTATTGGAGCGTCAAAAGGCCGTTCCGGGCGACGACCCCTGGTCCGGCAAATGGGAGAAAGTGGACATCGAGGTCGCGCTGGATCTGCTCGACAAGGTCGAGTACGACAACGACGTCGTGTCCCTGCAACTGACCGACCCGGCCTTCACGATGCCGCTTCCCGCCCGCCTGGCCGGTTCGTGGAACTTCTGGGGCTCACATCCAAAGATCGGCGAGCTGACCCGGGAGCAGGCCGAGGCGCAGGCGCGGCTTACGGAACGACTGCTGCAGATGTACGAGGAAGCGAAAGAAGCCAGCGGCGTGGTCGAGAAACGTGGCTTCGCCTCCAAGACCCGCAATGCACGTCAGGCTTTTCAGAGCATCGCGGCTCCGCAGCAGCAGCAGATCATCAACGAACTGGCTCGGGAAATGGGCATCAAGACCGGCGTTTCGAACCTGTTTGGAACCAGTTCGCTGGTTGGCTCGATTCTGCTTTTCCGCTATCTCGACTTCGACGTGGAACCCGGCAATGCGTACCGCTATCGCGTGAAACTGCTGCTCAGAAACCCGAACTACAAACGGCCGCTGGAAGAGCTGGAGGATCCCGGCTTGGCCACGGGCGAGTACCGCGAGACGCCGTGGAGCGAACCGACCGCCCCGGTCGTCGTCCCCGATGACGAACAGGTGTACCTGACGAAGGTCGAGCCGCCGCGCAACGGACGCCCACCCGCGGCACAGGTCGAGGTGTTCCGCTGGCTCGAAGACGCCGGCACGACCGTCCGCGCCGTTTTGGACAAGCTGCATCCGGGCGACTTCATCGCCGCACTGCTGAAAGACGGTCCCGGAGACAAGAAGGTCGGCGGCGTGACGACAGAAGTGCTCCGCCCCGCCGAGCAAACACTGGAAGAAGAAACGATCGAGTTGGTTACCAACGAAATGCTGTTGGACGTGGCCCCTGCCCCGCTGCTGGACGATACACTGCACGCCGACGTACTGCCGGACAACCCGCGCGACCGGACGGTACCGGCGCAGGAAGCACTCGTGCTGGATGAGCACGGCCAGCTTGTTGCGCTGGACGAACCGACACAGAAGCAGTTGGCGAAGGCCGCGGAAGCTGCGCTGGAGGCCGTGTTCAAACCATGGCGGGCCATCGCCAAACGGTCACAACCGGCGGCCGCAGAAACCGGTGACGACCTTTCCGAGCTGGAAGCGTACAGCGGCTCGATGATCGAAGGCGGCGGCAGCAGCGCTGCCGGTTTCCAGCCCCCCTTGCGGCGCGGCCGTCGCCGGCGCCGTCCGAATCCGTTGAAGCGGCGTCAGTGAAACGACAATCCCGACGTGGCGGAGATCAGCGAACCGTGGCCGTCGCACGGGCCGCGCGCCCTGCGGTATGGCCCGGCGCGCCCACCACCGGCAACCGCCCTCCGGTGGTCTTTGTTCCCACAAACATTCCTTCCCACAAACATTCCTACGCCAAAGTACGGCCTGGCCACCGATCGGAACGTGGCGAGACTCACCGCATCGAGGTATCCCGACCCTCGACGTTCTGCGCCGGCGACGACGCGTCAAAACGCGGTATCCACAGGCGGAAACAGCATCCGCGCAGAGGGCCGGATTCCAGCAACTCGAGCTTGCCGCCGTGTCGTTCCATGATCCGCCGGGAGACCGGCAGCCCCATGCCCAAGCCGCCGGACTTCGTCGTATACATCAAGTCGAACGCGTGCTGACGCGTTTCGGCGTCCATGCCAGGCCCATCGTCGCTGACGTCCACGAGCACGAACCGTTCCGTCTGCTGAGCGTCGATCTGGATCACACGGCGATCGACCGGGAGCTGCCCCAGGACTTGTGCCGCGTTCACCACGAGGTTCGTCAGCACCTGCAGAATCTGGACGCGGTCGCACAGGATCGGCGGAAGCAGCTCGTTGCGTGATGCGCGGTCGATCAGCTCGATCCGGTGACCACGCAGCGTCCCGCGGGTCAGATCGCGCAGTTCGCGAATCACCGTCCGCAGCAACGCCTGCCGCGGCCGAAACTCGCTTCCTTTGATGAATGTCCGCAAGCGGTTCATGATGCTCTGCGCCTGGCCGACCGCTCCGGCCAGTTCACGGATGATTTCGTCATCCAGCTCGTTCGCCGCCGGGGCTTCGTCGGCGGACGTGCCCAGGTACGTGCTGATCACCGACAGCGGCTGGTTCATTTCATGGGCGATGCCGGCCGCCAGCTCCACCGCCACCTGCATTCGCGACGCCTGCGCCAGCTGCTGCTCGAGTTCCTGCAGCCGCATCGCCGCTCGCTGCTGCTCTTCCTGCAGGATCGCGTTTTCCAGCGCGAGCCCAATGGGTGACGCCGTCCCGCTGAGCACCTGAAGGTCTTCTTCGCTGAACGGCTGGCCTCCGCGCTTGACGTCCAGCTGTATGACTCCCAGCGCCGTTTTCGAACGGCCCACGATCGGAACGCACATCAGCGAACTGCTCTCGGAAACCCGCACGCTGTCGGCTCCGGCAGCCCAGTCGTGCTCGCCCGTCTGCTTGATCAGGATCGTCTGGTTCGACTGAATCGCGCGCCGAGCAACCGTCATGCTGGCCGTGACGTTCGCGTTCTGCAGCGCCGGTCGCAAACGGCCGCGACGAACCACCAGCGAACCGGTGTTCCGATCCACGAGCATGACCGTCGCCGAATCGCACATTGGAAAGATGTCGAAGAACGTCTCCAGCACGTGATCGAGCAATTCGTCGATACGCCGCGGCTGGGCCAGTGCCTGATTCAGTTTCAATACCGCGTCCAGCGTTTTCGCAGCGCTCGCTCCGGTGACCGGCGAGGGATACAGCGCGGGCTGCAGGATGCGGAACCCCTCCACCCGTTGTTCGCGGTGTGTGGAGATGTCCGCCTCGTCCACCAGGACTTCGTCCGGTGTCACGATGGCGGGCGAAACGCGGTCCTTGACGCGTCCCGTCACGGGATCGATGAACTGCGTATCATTGCTATGGAACGTGAACGCAAACTGACACAACTGAATGACGTCACCGTCGGCGAGCGTCTGGCGTGTGGTCACGCGGACGCCGTTCAGATACGTGCCATTGTTGGACTTGCAGTCGACCAGCGTGAAAGTGCCGTCCTTCAGGATGATTTCGCAATGTTTGCGGCTGACCGCCTCGTCGCGAAGCTGGATGTCCGCCTGGGTTCCCCGACCGATGAGGGTGGTCGACTTCTCGATGTGATACAACCGCCCCGCGCCGGGCCCCTGCGTCTGCTCCAGTACCGCCACGAGCTCGTCCCTTTCGGTGTCTTTGTTGTCGGTTGCGCCCCGAACGCCTCTTTCGAAGACGCCGGCACGCGGTTCGACAGTCCCCCCGCGCCGCGCCGACGGCGGATATCCCGTTGGACGCCGATCCGGAAACCCCGTTTGACGCGCCGCGCACCTCCGATTCGCCGCGTACGTCATTCCACGCCCGCCGGAGAGTTTGTCCGACCGCTGGACAATGGAAACGACAGATCCGAGGACAGAAGCCGACGATCACCATACCCCGACCATTGAAGCGCCTGGTTTCGCGCAGAACATGCGCCGAACCACCGCGCGTCGGCTCCGGCCCCAGACCGCGGCACCGGGGGCGGGCACGCATAGCATACGGCAACCCTTCGGCCGCTCAATGCACATCGCCCCCCAGAAGTCCTTGCCACGCGATCCGCTGTGACAGATGTGCGATGCGGACACGTCAGGCAGCCGCGTACACCGACAACGTATGTCGCTGGCGATCGAAACGGCTGTTCAGAATGCTGGCGGATCGGCCGGTCACTGGTGCCGATCCGGAGCACACGACGCTCCCGACCTGGGAGACACTCACTCCACCGGTTCAAACGGGACGGTCGTGGTCCACAGAAGTTCGAAGGCGAATGTCGGCCAACCGTATCGGTCTCTGAGCGTCGCCGCCTGCCGCGCGGTGCGCACGAATGCGAAGCCCCGTCCGCTCGCCAGCGCCTGGCGCAGCGGGCAGTCCCCAGGCACGCGCCACTCCTGCTCAATCGACCAGTCGATCCGGGGACGATCGGCTGCGGGCCCTCGCGCGGCCGCCCCCGCGTCCTGCGTCGGAGGCGTCGGGGCGCCTGGTTGTTGTGCAGCGTCTGCGCGCGACGGGACCAGGTGGAAGTAGCGCCGGTCCGCTTCGGGCAAGTCACGCCATTGCGCTTCGGTACCATACCGCACCGGCCGGGCTCCCCAGCTTTCCAGCAAATCCCGTTGGATGCAGACTCCATACCAGTCGAAATCCCACCGCACGCGATGTGAGCGAAAGACGCGGCGCAGCGGCCACAACCACAATGGTGTCGCCGTCCAGCATGTTACCCGGTACCCACCCCGGATGGCCTCCGCCGAGGCCCGTACGACTGCCTCGTCCAGGATCGCCCGCAGCACGATCGTCTCGACCATCTCCGGGTCGTCCAGATCATCGCGCAGAAGACGGTCCAGCAACGTGCGGTCGCGTTTGAACCGTTCATCCAGCAATGGCGTGCGCGTCCAATGCGTGAGAAACTCCCATTCCGGGCCCATCGCCAAGCCGTTTTCGCCGAGCCATTCCAGCACGGTGTCTCTCCAGCAACGCACGGCTCGTGCGCGCTCCTCGGCGGTCGCTCCCCGCAGCCAGCGGCGGAACCGGTCCCACTCGAGCGCGGGGCGCAGCACGCGGTCGCCGTGCGTGCGTCGTTTTCGCGACGTTGACCGGCCGACGTCCCCCGGTCGAGCCGCCGCGGCGCTCGACCCCGTGTTCGGTTGCCGGCTTTGCTCCGATGGAGCCACCTCGGCTCCCAGTGCGACCAGCTCACGACGCACGTCGGCTTGAATCGCATTCGACAGAACAAGCACGGTACGTCGCCCGGCGTGCCGGTCACGTTTGCTCAGCAGCCGCTCGCGAACCGTTCGATGCACGTGACCGTCCTTCCGCACCCCCAACACGAACAGAACGTCCGGAAGCGCTGCGGCGAGCACGTCCCGCCATGGTACTCGCGGCCACCGATGGGAAGCATTCTTCCAACAAACCAGTTGCAGTGCTGCACCCGAGGTGGCGTTTCGTGGATTCCCACTGCCGCGTGCCAGTTCCTCTGCCAGCGTCGCGCAATCGGCGATCCAGCGCTCCACTGTGCCGTCACATGCAGTGACCACGATACGGCGGCGCGCGTGAGCATCCGCAAGGCGATCCAGGTAGGGCGCCAGTGTCGTCCCCGCGACAGTGACGACCGCTTCCCGTTCACCACACGCCGCGACCACCGACCGCAGCGTGCAAAACACGTCTCCGGCCCGCGCCGGAAAGCGCGACAGCCGTGACGCGACCGCTCCGAGCCAATCGGCCGACTCCCATTCACCCCAGTCGGCCTGATCCGCCGCAGTGATCCAACAACAAGGCACCTGCGGCAGCCGCGGCCACGACGCGTCGGCACGGCTTCGAGGCCGCCGGCCAGCGCCGTCACGACGTGCGGCCC
>RFHO01000127.1 GCA_003696385.1 Planctomycetota bacterium
CTCCCCTGGAGGGCGTGCGGCGTTCAGTTGTGAGCGTCACGGTCCGTCGGGCCGAGACGTTCGGGCAGGCGATCCATTTCGCGCCGCACACAGCGCAAACCGTACTGGAACAGGTCGAACTGCTCGCTCAGTCGCCGCAGAATCGGGGCTTCCTTCTGATACGGCTCGTTCACGAACGTACTGGCGATGTAGTAGGACGTGCGGCCCTGCTTTTCGTAGTCGATGAGCACGTCGGCGGAGCGCCGCCGCATTCGTTCCACGTGTTCCGGATAGATGCCGGTCCAGAACAAGATGAAATCGCCGATGTGACGGTGGATCTCCCGCTTCGGATTCGCCGTCCGCTCCTCCGCCTCCATCAACATGGCGGCGACTTCGTACAGTCGCCGTCCGGTCGCGTCCCGAATGCGAAAGATGTGGTCCACCCGCACGAAGCGAACGAGCAGATCGATCAGGTAGTCCAGGACCCGTGGGTCCGCCACGCCAAGATCGACCTGGAAGGTGTGCTCCGCGATCGCCGCGAACAGATCCCGCAATGCGCGTTCACCACTGGACTTCGGATCCATCATGGCCATCCACCTCCGGTCGCTTCCGACACGCTTTGCCCACAACAGCCGCCGGTCGGACCGCCCCACGCCCGGGACGATCGGGCGGTCCGCGGCACCGGCCGACGAGCGGGGCGCGTTGAATACTACGCAATTCGGCCGAACGCCGTTAGACGAATTGCCGGCCAGCCGAGGCACACAACGGCAGCGGTTGCCGTTGCGAGGCCGCAGGATCCGCCCGCTCCGCAGCAGCGAGAAATCCGCCAGCGACGCGTTCCGGTCCCTCTTGGGAACAGCCGCCAGTCCAAACCGCCCGACGCCGCACGACGGCGACACGTCCCCGTCTCATAGAAAGTTCGGCGTCCGAATTCCCTGGCACGGCGAGAAAGCAGCAATGCACGCTCATTGTGCACGCCCGTGTGATCCGGGGCACCGCCGGCCTGCAATATTCGCCCCAACATGCGAAACAGAACGCAAAGGCCTCAGATTCCGCCCGATGCTCCGCACCGAGTTGCCAACTTTTCGTGCACTCAGTTATAACAAGCGGCCTGCACGTGGCCCGCATGGCGAAATCGTTGCATGTTTCCAACCTCGTTGCGGTCCACCTGCCCTCCAAACGGGCACGGCGTCCATTCGGCGCGCACGTTCGATGGATCAAAATCTTGAAGGTCTGCAGCGCCGAGGCAGCGTTACGACAGGCATTCCCGTACCCGACGCGGCGGAATCAGCAAAGCCGCCGCTGGGACGGCGAACGTTTTTGCGGCTCACATACGGGATCACGGCATGGCTTCGGAATGGGACGCGCCGCTGCCGGGGATGATCGGCACCAGTCCTCCCATGCGTGCTCTGTACCGGCTGACGCGCAAGGTGGCGACGACGTCGGCGACGGTGCTGTTGCTCGGCGAAACCGGCACGGGCAAGGAGCTGGTGGCCCGGGCCATTCACGATCTGAGCGGACGGTCCTCCGGGCCGTACGTGCGCGTCAATTGCGGGGCGCTGACGCAAACGCTGCTGGAAAGCGAGCTGTTCGGCCACGTCAAAGGCGCTTTCACGGGCGCGGACCAGAACCGCATCGGACGATTCGAAGCCGCCCATGGGGGCACGATTTTCCTCGACGAAATCAACTCGACGTCGCTCGAACTACAGGTGAAGCTGCTCCGCGTGCTGCAGGAAGGCGAGATCGAACGCGTCGGGTCTTCGACCCCGATTGCCGTCGATTGTCGCGTGCTCGCCGCGACCAACCGCGACCTGCTGGCCGAGGTCCAGGCCGGCCGCTTCCGGGAAGACCTCTACTATCGCTTGAACGTCATCTCGATCGACCTGCCCGCTCTGCGACAGCGCTCGGAAGACATCCCCGAACTGGCGGAACACTTCGCCCGCCGATACGCCGAAGCCAATGGCAAACCCGTTCCACGACTCCACCCCGATTTCGTGAGCCACCTGGTCCGCTACCGGTGGCCCGGCAACGTCCGGGAGCTGCAGAATTGCATCGAGCGGGCCGTGATCCTGAGCGAAACGGACACGTTGCAGCCCGATCTGCTGCCCCCACACGTCCGCGGCTTGGCAGCGGTCCGCCTCGGCCGCAACACCGACGACATCGAAGACGTTTGTGCGGAATTCGTCGGCTTGGGGATACGCAAAGCCGAGCAACTGAAGCGTCCGCCCTATCCCTACATCGTCTCGATGGTCGAAAAACACCTCATCCAACAGATGCTCGCCGCCTGCCAGGGTGTGCAGACCAAGACCGCCGCGGCCTTGGGGATCAACCGCAACACGTTGCACAAGAAGATCACCGAATACGGCCTGGACGAAGCTGCAGACGGCTGACAGCCTTGCCTCCCACGCCCGACGACGCGACGATGATCTTCCGATGAGGCGTACGCCGGTCGGAACCCGCACGTGGGGCGACGATCGCTTCGCCATTCGTCGGCACCGTGTGTGCCCACTGGCCCGACCACCGAACCCGATCACGATGCACCGCAACACCGCGCCAGAACGTCGTCCCGACGCACAAGCCTCGGCCGCAGCCCTCTGCACGCTGGAGGAGCTGGCTCGACGCCGCCTGCTGCGGGTCACCTGCGGTTCCGAAGACATCGTGGTGTGTCTGGTCGACGACGTCCCCCGCGCCTATCGCAACCGCTGCCCGCACCAGGCCGTGCCTTTGCACAATGGTGCGGTGCACGAGGCCTTGATCACCTGCAAGGCCCATGGCTGGAGATTCAACCTGATCACGGGACAGTCGCCGGAACACCCCGCGTATCGCCTGCAGCCGCTGCCGGTCGTTTCGCGTGCAGGACGCCTTTATCTGGACCTGGAGACCTGGGAAACATCGAAGCGGCTGCCGCGACATCGGTACCTGGCACGATACGGTCGATTGGGGTGGGTCGCGGTCTTCGGTGCCGACACGAAGTGGGAAGCCCACTTCCGCCGTCGTGTCGTCGTTGAAACCGCGCGGGGGCGGGAGGTCGCGGAATTGCTCGGCCCCTACCAGACCACGCCGTCCGACCCCGTGCGCGGTCCGGGCGGCGCGCCGTCCGTCCCGGCAGACCCACAACCGGCGGGGCGCGTTCTGTCTGCCGTGACCGACGATCAATGGCATCGTTTCGAAGCGATACAGCGCCGGCGTCTGGTCGAAGCGCTCCCGCACATCGAACGTGTCTGCCACGAACGGGACTGCGAGGTCGTCGTCGCCGACGCCGAACTGCTGTGGGACGAACGGAACCTGGTCGTCTATTTCCTGGGCGAACCGACTGCAAAGCTTGGCCCGGTTTCCGTGCGGCTCAGTCGCGACCTGTCGTTGGCCGTGCAGTTCCAGCCGATCGCCGATCCCCCACCGAAAAGCGGCTGCGGCAGTTGTGGTTGCTCCACCGGCGGATGCAGCGCATCGTTGCGGGGCGACGCCGGGAGCGTCGGCGTGCTTTCAGGAAACGCGTCCCGGAAAGGCGATGACCGGGCCTGAGCATCATGCCGCACGGCGAACGGCACGCAGCGCGACGCGGGCCACGCGAACGTCTTCTCCTCGCTCCCCGGCGCAGGTCCGGACCGGGCAGCAACGGTCACGGGATGCCCACCAGCGGCACAGTCCGTCGTCGGCTCGACCAGCCCGCATCCGCTGGCCGCACTCCACGACACGCGGATCGGCATCACCGCGCCGTCGGCCCCCGAAGCGCGGGCGGCCCCCGAAATTCAGGGCGTTTGCGGCGGAGGGGGCGAAGACGGACCTTCCAAGTGCAGCCACTGCGCGACCAGCCGCATCACCAGCGGAATCGCGATCACCAGTCCATAGATGATGGCACAGGCGATCGCAGCCGACAGCACAATCCAGATCAA
>RFHO01000128.1 GCA_003696385.1 Planctomycetota bacterium
ATGATTGATGATCGTCACCGCGGCGACGGCGGGATAGACCTTGATATTCTTGGGCTTGGCCGCGTTGGCGGCTGCGGTGACCTGTTTGTCGATGGCCGTTTTGGCAGCCGTCAGCGCCTTGAGTTTCTCCTCGGCCTGTTTCAGCGCCGTTTCCTTCTCGGATCTGGTCGCTTCGGCTTTCTTTTGTGCTTCGACCGCGGCGGCCAGTTCCTGCTCGGCTTTCTGAAACGCCGCGGTCGCCTGCTGCAATGCCTGTTTGGCGTCGGCCAGCTTCTTGTCGGCGTCGGTTTTGGCTTTCTGGGCGGCTTCGAGCTGCTGCTTCAGCTTGGAAAGCTGGTCTTTTTTCGCCGGATCCTTTTCGGCCGCGGCCAGTGCCTTGCGGGCGGCTTCCAGTTTCTTTCCGGCTTCGGCGGCCGTCTTCTCCGCTGACTGTACGTTCTGTTGCGCCTTCTGCAGGCTGGCCTTGGCCTGGTCGCGGGCCGCCGTCTTGGTCTTGATGGTATTCGCGGCGGCTGTCAAGGCCTTGGTGGCGGCATCGAGTTCGCTCTTGGCCTTCTGCTGAGTCTGTTGGGCAGCCTTGATCTGCTCGGCAAGTTTCTGTTGATCGGCTTTCAGACGTTCCAGTCGCTGCGGATTGCGGCTGTAGGAAACCTGAGCTTCACCTTCCAGGCGGAGCGTGAAGGTGCCCTGTGGGGCATTGTTGGGGATGAAGATTCTCGCGATGCCTTCGGACTTGCCCTTGTCGATCGTGACATTGGCGACCTGAACCTGCTTCGGCTGGTCCAGCCACTTGATGGTCACTTTATCGTTGAAGCCGGCTCGCCGTTCGACGCGGACGGGAACGAGCACCTGGCGGTTGACGCTGCCTTCGTCCACCACCGATGGGGCAAAGGCCTGCAGCGGAGCGACCTCCTCGATGACATTCAACAGCGTTGAACGGGCTACACGCGCGACGGTGATCATGTTCTGATTTCCACCCCACAGGACCGTCCCGAAACGCACGGGGTGGCGCACCTCCACTTCCCGCGTCGCCTGTGGCTTCTGAGGATCCGGACGCGGCACGCGGGCCGTGGCGGTCGCACGAATCGGGCCCAACCAAACCGGCGCATCGGCACGGGCGCGGACGACCAGGACGCCGACATTATTCTGTCCCACGACCACGTCTTCGGCGGTGACGCCCTGAGGCAGGCCTTCCAGATGCACCCGGACCGGGCCGGTGAAACCGTCGCGACGTTGTACGAGGGCCTTCAACGCCAAAGTCCCCCCGCGGCGCAGCGTCAGTGGCCAGGGCGCGGCCTGGGCATTGTTGGTCGCCACGGTGGGTGTGTAAGGCACCACCACGACGCGGAAGTCGGGCCGTGGGTCGCGGAGGATCAACCGGTACACCATGTCCGGCCGCCCGCGCGACTCGAAGTACCGGTCCCGCAACGTCAGCAGGTAACGTCCGTCGGCGGGAAGCGTGACGCTGAAAACCGGATCGTCGCTGCGCGTGTCGAACAACGTCGGATCCGGTGCCGTGGTCAGGTCGTCCTGGGCGGTGATCCGTCGCGTGCCGGTCACCTTGCCGTCCTTGTCGACCAGGAGCTGATCCACGGTGACGTATGCGTCCAGGACGGACGCGTCGCGTTCGGCGATGACCTCCACCCACAATTTCTGAGACTTCTTGCCCTCGAAGATCACCCGGTCGATGTCGGAGCGCCGCTGGAATTGGCCCACGAAGTCCACCGGGACGCTGACGGTCTGTGCCTGATCCCGGACGTCGTTGGGTTCCTTCTCCAGGACGATCGGGTCGTGGCTGAAACCCAGAAACAGGGCGTTGGAAAGGCCCTGCGGCGTCTGCAGCCGGTACAGGAAGCCGTCGGCGAACGCTTCCTTGGAAGAAAGGAACATGCCCAGAGGAAGCGCGTCGTCCTCGTTCGGTGCGTTGACCGTAGCGGCGAGTTTCTGCAGTGGATCGTCGTTCAGCGCTGCTCCGGCCGGCTGGCCACCCGGCAGGTTGCGGCCGAACAGAGTGATTTGTGCGGAGCTGCCGGGAGCCGCGGCGGGCGGAAGGGCGAAGTCCAGATGCGGTCCGGTATGCACACGGAGCCGATAGAAGTACTCGTTTCCGCCACGAAAGACCGCGTCGTGAACCTTCAGCAAGTAATCGCCGTCGGCAGGAAGAACATGATCGAGCACGGGATCACGCCGCAGGTCGCTGCCGGCGCGGTCGAGTCGCCTGTGGTCGGCCGTCAGCAGTTCGATGCGGATCACCGCCCGCGAATCCATCTGCAGCGCTTGCGCTTCGGCGATCACTCGTTGGCCCTTCTTGCCGTGAAAACGATACAGGTCGACGTCGGCCGTTCCGCCGGACCTCGCTTCGACGACGTGATTCAATTCAATCGACATGGCCTGCTCGGGGGCATCGTTCGGCTCGGATTCGACGACCGACGGCAACGTGTCGACGACGAAGGCTCGCGGGTTGCTCAAGCCGAACACGCCCTTGGCGTGAACTTCGTAAAGCCCCGGTGGTACATCCGGTTTGATCGTCACCTGGAATGCGTTCGGTACGGGTTTCTCGCCCAAGGGAGTGCTTTGCGTTTTCTGCTTGGCCGTGATTCCCGGGTGCGAAAAGACCAGCGCATCGACGTCATCCAGATCCGCGCCGCTGAGGATGGTGACGTCGAAGGTTTTGCCGGCCTGGCCGCCGGGCGGGAAAACCGCGTACAGTCGCGTCGCCGGCAGTTGTGCGAAAGCCGTCGCCGACAGCCAGCAGCAGGCTGCCACAACAAGCCAGGTGAACGCTCTGAACGCAGTCGTTCGTATCGACTTCATCGCCGTTCCCTCTCGGTTTCGGTTGATGCCTTCGGGCAGGCACGCTCTGTGGCCGGCTACGCTGCGCCGCGTGCGAACACGGGGCGAACCGCACGTGCACCGGCGGATCGGGCTGGCAGTTTGCTCATGAAGTGGATGCCGTTCGACAGTCTCGTGGCGCGAACGGGGATGGACCACCGACGGCACACCGACAGCATGGAACCGGCCGGCGAGTGGACCCAATCAGCGGGAAGGATGCGGTGCGACATCCGTTTCATTGTTCAAGACCGAGTTGCGGCAGGCGGGTGCCGAAGGAGGTTGCCGCTGGGAAATGCGCCGGGGCGATGGCCCACAACGTCGCACTCCCCATGGTAAGCCCACCACGTTTCGTGGTCGACGCTCCGATGCCCTTCGTGTGCACGAAAATTTCTGTGGCACGGTGCTGCGATGGCCGTGGGCATTTGAACGGCGGCGTTCGAGGCAGGACGGTTTGCGCGGCCGAACGCGGGGCGACGTATCCGCAGCGGAATCGTACGTCGTGGGCCGTGAACGATCGCCTTGGCGGCGGGCGACGTTTCCGGCCCCAAACCGCGTGTCCGCCACCGCGAACGAGTCCAAGGAAGCCGACAGGGCAGGGCGCCGGTGCGGCGGCGCAAGTGGGGCCGGTACACACCGGACGAAAAAAGGGGACGCAGCCAGGCCGCGTCCCCATGAGCGCGGTCGATCAATGGTTGAACAGGAACTCCTTGGTGTTGATCAGTGCCCACAGGATGTCTTCGTAGGCCACCTGCGGATTCTTTTCGTGTTTCTTGATGTGCGCCAGCGCGATCTGAAGTTCTTCCGGATCGGGCTCGCGCGAGTACACCCACAGGTAGAGTTCCTTGATTCGCTCTTCGTGCGGACGGGCGTTGTCGCGAGCGAGCATGGCGGCTCGGCCGCTGCCGCTGGCGATTTTGCTCTGCACTTCGGAGCTGTTCAGCAGGTGCAGACTCTGTGCCAGATTGGCTTCCTGTGAGCGTTCGCACTCGCAGGCGGTATCGGCCTGCGGCTGTCCGAACACTTTCAGGAAGTACGGTCCGACGGTCGGGTCGGGCAACTGGACGGCCCGCGTGCCGCGCGGCAGACCGTTGTAGGGCTGCGTGGTGTTGGTCACCTGGTGGAACGCGTCGTAGAGCACTTCCGCGGTGAGACGTTTCGGGTAGTACCGCGAGAAGTTCTGCTTGTCGTTGACGTTGTACTCGTTGGGGATCGAGCTGAGCTGATAGGTGCTGGAGCGGCAGATCGTGCGAATCAGCTCCTTCAGGTCGAAACCGCTGTCGACGAAGTGTTTTGCCAGAGCGTTCAGCAGTTCCGGATTCGACGGCGGATTCGTTTCCCGCATGTCGTCTTCGGGTTCGACGATGCCGCGGCCGAAAAAGTGCTTCCAGTAACGGTTGACCAGGGCCTTGGCAAAGAAAGGGTTGTCCTTGCTGGTCATCCAGTCGGCGAGGTAGACGCGCGGATCGCGGTCCACCGGCACGTCGATCGGTTCACCGCCCAAGCCGGTCGGCTTGAGCGTCTTTCCAGTGCGCGGATTGCGCGCTCCGGCGGTGCCCTCGTTGTAGAACACCCGCCGGTCTCGAGCCCGTGGATTCATGCCTGGCCAGCTCACATTCTTGGTGCCGATTCGCGAGAAGAACGCGGCCAGGCCGTAATAGTCGTTCTGGCTCCACCGCTCGAACGGATGGTGATGGCATCGGGCACACTGGATGCGCAGGCCGAGGAACAATTGGGCCGTGTCTTCCACCTGTTCATTGATCTGGTCGACTTCGCGGTACCACACCACTGGCGGGTTCGTCAGGGCATCGCCCGAGGCAGTGAGGATTTCGCGGACGAATTGGTCGTATGGCTTGTTCTCGTACAGGCTGTCCCAGATCCAGCGGTAGAACTCGTACGTGCCCAGGAGGTCTTCATTCTGCCGCCGCTTGTTGCGGAGGACCATGTTCCACTTGTTGGCGAAGTAGTCGGCGTACTCGGGACTGTCGAGCAACCGGTCAATCAGCTTGTCTCGCTTGGCCGGATCGGTGTCGGCGATGAACCGCCGTGCCTCATCGGCGGTGGGCAACGTGCCGGTGATGTCGATATACACCCGGCGGACGAACGTGGCGTCGTCACAGATGTGAGAAGGCGGGATGCCCAGCAGTTTCAGCTTGGCGAACACGGCCTGATCGACTTCGTTGCGGACCGGTGGCAACTGCGTCACCTCGGCGCCCAGCGGAATGGTGGCGCGGAATACCGCCACCTGCCCCTGGTACCGGGCCATGATCGCCACCTCACCGGTGAGGTCCAAGGTCTTGACGATCCCCGTCTTGGTGACCTCGGCCATTTCGGTGTCGTTGGGCTCGTAGAGGGCCATCCGGGTCACGTCTTCCGTGCTTCCGTCGGAATAGATCGCAGTGACGGTGATCTGCTGCTGGGAGCCGCGATCCATCAGTCGGGCTTCGGGATAGCAGCGAATCGCGACGACGTGCGGGTCGTCGGGATTGCCGTAGGGCATGCCCTGCTCGATCCACCGGTAGATCATGCGGTACTCATAGTCGCCGACTTCCATGCGTTTGCCGCCGCCGTGTGGCGATTGGCCGGTCGGCTTGGTCAGCAGGAGGCTTTGCCCGGGGGAGGCGGGAAAGATGCGACGCCCCCGCGCTTCTTTGACCAGAAATTCATAGTCGTCTTCGGGATAGAACCCCAACAGCGAGAGCTTGAAGCCGTTCTGTCCGCTGGCCTTGCCGTGACAACCGCCGCTGTTGCAACCGAGCTTGGTGAAGATCGGCACGATCTGGTTTTTGAAGTTGATGGGGATTTGCCGGGCGACACCCTCGACGTGGACGGGCAGCTGGGCTTTCAGGCCGCCGTCGACCTCGGCGATGATCGTGGCGTCGCCGTCTTTCAGTGGGGTGACCAGTCCGGACGCATCGACCTGTACGATTCCGGCTGGTTGCGCGGAATAGCGGGCCCGGTGCGTGTAGTCCCTGAGCTGGCCGGTTGCGTGTTCGCCGGTGACGATCAACTGCTGCCGCGCATCGCGGCCGCGGATCACGATCCCTTTGCCGCCGAAGTTCGGTTCCAGGCGAATCTGCTTGAGCGGTCCCGGATCGCCAAGGCCCTTGGCTGCCGGACCGGCCGAAACGCTGCCCACCCAAGACAGCAATCCCAAGACAGCAGCCATCAGCGCGATTCGTTTCATGGCGAACACTCCCCGGTTCATCCATCCGTCCTTCATACGTCCGCCGGCAGTCGCGCGCCACAACGTCCGAGTTGCGGAAGCCAACGGCTGCCAGCGGCCGGACTGGTTCATTCGGTCAGGCACGTACCTTGCAGTGGGGCCTTCGAGGTTGTCCTGTTCGGATCGCGGCGTGTCGCCACGGGCGATCGGCTTCGTCTGTCGTGTGCCGTCCGGCTGTCCACTGCGTGTTCAGCGAGCGCCGGAGCGGAACGGTGACCTTGTCGAACCACCAAGCCATGCCGCAAAGGGTGAACCGGACTCGAGTCCGGGACAATGGCGAAACCTCCACGGCGAGTGCCTGTTCGAGGGCGTTGTGTGGGCCAAGTGGGTGGGAGCAACCGACTCCGGCGGCCCGGAGCCCCTCGGCCGCTCGGCGTCATGCCAGTGTAGCATGCGTCATCGTCCATTGCTTTCGAGTCTGAAAGCCAACATATCAACATCCGTTGTTTTGTCAAGAAGTCGGGCGCGGACCGCTGGCGAACGACACAATCGGCCGCTTGTGGCCGCACAGAACTGCGGCTTGTGACGGGGGGCTCGCCGTGGCGCAGCGGGGGTCGAACGGCGATGGTCGCCTTTGTCGGTTGTACCGGCCGGAAAGGGGGGCAGCATCGCACGGATCGCAGG
>RFHO01000129.1 GCA_003696385.1 Planctomycetota bacterium
CCTCGGGACAGCACGCGGGGGATCACCATCAAGCCCACCGCACCGACGCTTTCCGCGTGAGCGGCGTGTTCCACGGCACGCGCGGTGTTCTGCGCACCGGTTCCGACGATCACCGGCACGCCGGCTTCGCACAACCGGCGGACGCCTTCCCGGCGCTGTTCGTCCGACAGCAGCGGCCAATCGCCCATCGACCCGCAGTACACCACGGCGCTCATGCCGGCCTGCATCAGTTGCTGCGCCTTGCGCACCAGGGCGTCGAAGTCCACGTCACCGGACCCCGCGCACGGACTCATCAGCGCCGGCACGACTCCGCGAAAATACTTCGTCTCCACACTGGCACCTCATCGACGATTTCGGCACGGCCCCGCACATGCCGCGTGCGGCGGCACACGCACGGGCGCGGCACAGCGGGCCGTGTGCCGCCCACTCAGGCCCGACACTGCCAGACGGGATCGCCCAGCACGTCCCATTTCGGTTCGACGCCCAGCCCCGGTCGCGTGGGAGCCGCCATTCGGCCGTTGACGCGCTGCGGAGCCCCGTCGGCGATGGAGCGGGTGACGTAGCTGTTGAAGTCGGTCGTCGTGAACAGGTACTCCGTGGGCGTGCTGTGCGCCAGGTGGGCGATCGCCGCGGTGACGATGTCGCCGCCCCAACTGTCCTCGATGGTCATGGCGATGCCGAGAGAAACGCACAGGTCGCGCGCCTGCCGGGCCCGCGTCAGCCCGCCGAACTTGCTGATCTTGATGTTCACCACGTCCATCGCACCGTCCGCCGCCCCGCGAAGGATTGCATGCACCGAATCGATCACTTCGTCCAGCACGAACGGCAGATCGGTATGCCGCCGCACGCTCAGGCATTCCTCGTACGTCTTGCAGGGCTGCTCGATGTACACGTCCAGATCGCGGACGGCGTTGGCCACCCGCAGCGCGTCGTTCATCAGCCAGCCCGTGTTCGCGTCGGCCACCAGTCGGTCCGTCGGCTCCAGAACCGCCCGAACCGCGCGGATCCGTTCGATGTCCTCCTCCGGCCGCCCGCCGACTTTCAGTTGAAAGCGGCGGTACCCTTCCTTTCGATACCCCGCCACGTTCTCGGCCATCTCCGCCGCGGGCCGCTGCGAGATCGCCCGATACAGGACCACGTCCTCGCCGAAGCGACCGCCCAGCAGTGTCGACACCGGCAGTTCGGCCGCCTTGCCCAGCAGGTCCCAGCAGGCCATGTCGATGGCCGACTTCACGTACGGATGGCCCTTCAGCCGCCGGTCCATTTTCTCATTCAGCGCCAGCAGCTCCCGCGGATCTTCGCCGAGGAGTTGCGGCGCCAGTTCGCGGATCCCGGTTCGCGCGCCTTCCGCGTACGCCGGCAGGTACACCGGCCCGAGCGGACAGACTTCACCCACTCCGAAAAGGCCACTGTCGGTGTCGATCCGCACGACCGTCGAATCGAACACATCGACGCTCTTGCCTTCCGACCACGCGTACCGCCCTTCGTGCAGCGGCAGTTCCACGCAATACACGCTGAAACCCGTGATCTTCATGCTGTCCGGAGTCCTCTGTTTCACGGTCGTCGATTCACGGCTGCCGACGCGATACCGTTTACCAAACGCTCGGCGCGGTGTGCTTTCCGGCATCGCCGTTGCAAACCGTCGAACACCACGTATCAGACAGCTTGACTGCGGACAATGCAACGCGGCGACACCGCGTATTCGGGCATTCGGCGCACAAAAAAGCCGCTCCGTGAACTGGGGAACTCACGGAGCGGTCAACAGGTCGGGAGGTCGCGTTACGGGTCGGACAGACGCCCGATTCGAACCGATCACGTCTGGTCCTGCTGGTCCTGCGGCGCCGGCTCGTCCGGACCGGCACCGACCGCGGCCAGTTGGCTCTCCACCGTCGGCGTCTCTTCCACCGTCAAGCCTTGGAAGTCGAGCTGCTTCTGGCCCCCCACCTCGCGGACATCGACGCGGATCAGGTTCTTGCCCTCGAAGGCCCCACGAAGCAGTTCCTCCGCCAGCGGGTCTTCGATGTACCGCTCGACCGACCGCCGCAACGGGCGCGCCCCGTATTCCAGAGCGTCGCCTTCGTGGCCCTTGTGGATGATCAGCTCCTTCGCCGCATCGGTCAGCTCGAGCTTCAGGCCGCGTTCGGCCAGCCGTTCGCGGACCTTCCGCAGCTCGATGTCCACGATCTTCTTCAGATCCTCTTCCGTCAGCTTGCGGAACACGACCACCTCGTCGAGACGGCCGAGGAATTCCGGCTTGAAGTATTCCTCGATCTCCTGCATCAGCTGCTTCTTCATCGTCTCGTAGTCGGTTTCGACGTCCTTCTTGCCGAAACCGAAGCCGGTGCCGTGGGCGATCGTCTTGGCACCGACGTTGGTGGTCATGATCAGGATCACGTTCTTGAAGTCGACCTTGCGGCCGAAGCTGTCCGTCAGGTGCCCTTCCTCCATGATCTGCAACAGCATGTTGTAGACGTCCGAGTGGGCCTTTTCGATTTCATCCAGCAGCACCACGGCGTACGGACGCCGACGAATCCGTTCGGTCAACTGGCCGCCCTCTTCATAGCCGACATAGCCCGGAGGCGCGCCGATCAGGCGAGACACGTTGTGCTTCTCCATGTACTCGCTCATGTCGATCTGCACCAGCGCGTCCTCGTCGCCGAACATGAACTCCGCCAGCGTCTTGGCCAGCAGCGTCTTACCCACGCCGGTGGGGCCGCAGAACAGGAAGCAGCCGGTCGGCCGCTTGGGATCCTTCAGCCCGCTGCGGCTGCGACGCACCGCCTTGGCCACCTGCTTGATCGCCTCGTCCTGGCTGATCACCCGCCGGTGCAGCTCTTCTTCCATCTGCAGCAGCCGCACGGCGTCCTCGCTGGAGAGGCGAGTCAGCGGAATGCCCGTCATCTTGGCCACGACCTCGGCGATGACCTCGGCATCCACCACGCCGCTGGTCTCCTTGGACCGCTGATTCCACTCGCGCTTGAGCTGTTCCTTTTTCTTCTTCAGCTTGTCGGTCTGATCGCGCAACCGGGCGGCCTCTTCGAAGTCCTGCCGCGCAACCGCGTCCTCCTTGGCCTTGTTCAGTTGCTCGATCTCCTCCTCCAGTTCCTTCAGGTCCGGCGGCTCGACCATCGACTTCAGCCGCACACGCGCGCCGGCTTCATCGATCACGTCGATGGCCTTGTCCGGCAGGCAGCGGCCGGTGATGTACCGCGACGAAAGCTCGACCGCCTTCTCCAGCGCGTCGTCGGTGATCTGCACGCGATGGTGCTCTTCGTACCGATCGCGCAGGCCACGCAGGATTTCGACGGTCTGCTGCGGCGAGGGCGGATCGACCATCACCATCTGGAACCGGCGTTCCAGAGCCGAATCCTTTTCGATGTACTTGCGGTACTCGTCCAGCGTCGTTGCGCCGATGCACTGCAGCTCACCGCGGCTGAGCGCCGGCTTCAGCACGTTCGAAGCGTCGATCGCCCCTTCGGCGCCACCGGCTCCGACCAGCGTGTGCAGCTCGTCGATGAACAGGATCGTGTTCTTCGCACGGCGGACTTCGTTCATCACCGCCTTGATGCGTTCTTCGAACTGGCCGCGGTACTTCGTACCGGCGACCATCATGGCCAGATCCAGCACGACGATCCGCTTGTCACGCAGCAATTCGGGCACCTTGCCCTCCACGACCATCTGAGCGAAACCTTCGACGATCGCGGTTTTGCCCACACCGGCTTCACCCAGCAGCACCGGGTTGTTCTTCTGCCGGCGGCACAGAATCTGCGTCACCCGCTCGATTTCGGTCTCACGGCCGATCACCGGATCCAGTTTGCCCTGCCGCGCCAGCTCCGTCAGGTCGCGTCCGAAGCTGTCCAACGCCGGGGTCTTGCTGCGACTGCTCTTGGCCGAGGAACCGGCGGTGCCCCGCTCCGGCCCTTCGCTCACCTCGCCGTGCCCCAGCAGGTTCAGCACCTCTTCGCGCACGTCCTCGAGCTTCAGGCCCAGGTTCATCAGCACCTGCGCAGCCACGCCTTCCTGCTCGCGCAGCAGCCCCAGCAACAGATGCTCGGTGCCCACATAGTTGTGGTTCAGGTTCCGCGCCTCCTCCATGGCGTACTCGATCGCCTTTTTGGCGCGCGGCGTCTGCGGCAGCTTGCCCATGGTGACCATGTCCGGGCCGGCCTGGACGATCTTCTCCACCTCCAGGCGGATCTTCCGCAGGTCGACGTCCAGGTTCTTCAGCACGTTGGCCGCCACGCCGGAGCCTTCCTTGACCAGCCCCAGCAGCAGGTGTTCCGTCCCGATGTACTCGTGGTTGAATCGCTGAGCCTCCTGGTTGGCCAGCTGCAACACCTTGCGAGCTCGGTCGGTGAATCGCTCGTACATGCTCAACTACTCCATCTTGCAACAAACGGGTGCGGCCGAAGCCGTGCCTCCCACAACGGCATCACCGCGGCAAGCCGGCCGGACCGGGACATTCCCATCCGACCGCGGCGTCTCGGCGTCGCCGGATCGCAGCGCCGCCTGCGTCCCCGGACCGGACTCCACCGAGTAGCGCCGTGCAATCCTACGCCGCGCCAGGCACCGGTCAAAGCAGGTTTGCCGCAGCGTACGCAGCTCTTCCGCGCACGTCCTGCCCAAACCGCTCCAAACCGAAGCCGTCCGCCACCGCAGTGTAATGGATGGCCCCGGCGAATCGAAGGAACCCGAAACCACGGTCCAGCCGATTCCATCCGTTCCACCCGCCCATTCGTGCGCGTTCGGCTGACGTCCCGACCGCACGCGGCGATAATTCGCGCGGGTGGTGATGATCGACCAATCCGCCGCCCGCGGCAAGACGGAATCCGCGGCGTCGCCGGGCCGCGATCCCGGCAGTCAGCCCCGCCCAGCAAGGACATCGGCCGCCATGCCATCGCCTTCGCCCGATCGCTTTCACGCACCGCAGGACCGGTTCTGGCGCGTGATCGACGCCGCCTTGAACCGCGCCCGTGAAGGTGCCCGCGTCGTCGAAGACTTCTGCCGCTTCGTGCTCGACGCGCCCGAACTGACGCAGCGGCTCAAAGACTGGCGGCATCGGCTGGCGCACCTCCCCTGGCCCCGCGACCGGATGGTCGCCACGCGCGACACTCGGGGCGACGTCGGGACCACCGCGCGAACCGAAGCCGAAGCCACGCGCCGCGATCCCTGGGACATCGTGCGTGCCAACCTCGCCCGCACCACCGAAGCGGTGCGAACGCTGGAGGAATTTACCAAAC
>RFHO01000130.1 GCA_003696385.1 Planctomycetota bacterium
CCTTCATCCCGCGCTGCAGCCGCGGGCTGAGCGTGCGTCGCACTTCGCGTTCGACGTCCAGGTCGGTCGCGCCGGGAAAACTGGCGATGCGCGCAGCCGCTCGGGCGGCGTCGACGATTTCGCCACGGGCGAAAAACAGCAGCGAGAATTCCACGAGCCCAGCCAGGAGAACCGCCAGGATCGGCAGCACGAGCACCAGTTCGGCGCTGGTCAGGAATCCGCCACGCCGACGCCGCGGCCCGGCGTGGGCCGGCAGCGGCGCACGAGCGGCCCGACAGCGCGAGCGCCTCCGCGCGATCGCCCGGGGGCCGCCGCGGGTGCGGGCCGCCGCGGAATTGGATTCGGTACGGGATCGAAGCGAACGCTTGACCATCACGATTGTGTCCGCAACATGAACTGCACCAGCAGGACCGTCCAGGTCGCCAGTGCGACCGGACAGGCATAGGGCATGATTCGCCGCTTCTGCCGCTGTTCGATCGTTTCGGCGACGGGCTTGCGCTTCTTGCCGCCTTCGACGACGGAGCGGTCGGCCTGGTACTGCTGCAGGGTTCTCCTCGCTCCTTTGCGGGCAATGTTCAACAGGATGATGAGGATCGAGCCGAGCACGACGTAGAAGATGCTGGCGATCACGACGTACAGCGTCATCCGCCAGCCCAGCCACACGCTCAGGCCGCCCATCAGCTTGGCATCCCCGCCGCCGGCCCCGCCCACCATCCACAGCAGAAACAGCGTGCCGAAGGCGAACGCGAAGGCGATCAGACCGTCGGAGAGGCCGGGCCATCCCCGAAAGGCCGCCTGATACAGCAGGCCCGCTGCAAACATCGGGACGGTGACGGCGTTGGGGATGCGCCGCATCCGCAGGTCGGTGATCATCGTCACCAGCGTGTAGATGCCAACGCACACCAGGAGCACGACATGCTCGACGGTCATCGATGTTGATCCCCACGAACAGGCGGTCGACCGGCGACAACGGTTGTTGCAAACATACCACGCTTTCGGCGGTTCCGACGGCAGAGTTTGCCGGGTTGCCGCAGACGGCGTCGCAGGCGCAGATCGCGCCGTCCAGCTATTGTCACTCCTGCCGGTTATGCGGCGAACGGTGAAAGCCGTGGCAGCCGATCAGTTCGCAGCAGGTGGCCGTCACATTCCGAAGATTCGGTACGACCGGACCGCTCGAGCCGTCGCAGTCGTCAGTACCGCTGGATCGGCTACAATCCGGCCGCACAGTACGCGACGCGCTCGAACAGGTGCTGCGCCCGGTTCGTCGGCACGCCGCGGCGGGCGCAACGGGGCGTGTGGCTGCATGTGACGGCGTCTTCTTGTGCGAAGGCGCGAAGGGGGACGGCGCCGTGAACAGCGGCGCTACGGGATGGACGAAAGGAAATGGCGGCGGTGGATTGGGCCGCGTATTGCGAAGTCGCCCGACGGGCGGCCGAGGCCGGCGCCGAGCGGCTGCTGGAATGGGCCGGGCGATTCTCCGTCCGTGAGAAGAGCCGGGCGAACCTGGTGACCGAGGCGGACTTTGCGTCACAGAAGGCGATCGCCGAGGTTCTGCTGCGGCATTTCCCCGGCCACGCCCTGTACGGGGAAGAAGGGCTGCGCGCCGGGCCGGAGCACGCGGAATTCCGTTGGCTGATCGATCCGCTGGACGGGACATCGAATTACGTGCACGGGTTCCCGTACTATGCGGTGTCGATCGGTCTGGAATACCGCGGCCGGCTGGTGCTGGGAGTGGTTCTCGACCCGAACCGCGGTGAAACGTTCTGGGGTTGGACCGACGGGGGCGCGTGGTGCAACGGGCGGCGGATCCGGACGAGTGACCACGATGCATTGAAGCAGGCACTGGTGGTGGCCAGCTTGCCCGTTGGCGTCGATGCGACGCACTATGCCGTGCGGCGATTCCTGGCGGTGTTTCCACGGGCTCAGGCACTGCAGCGCACCGGCTCGGCGGCATTGAATCTGGTCGGCGTGGCGGCCGGGCGGATCGACGCGTTCTTCAGCAGCAGCCTGAAGCCGTGGGACATGGCCGCGGGTGTGGTGATCGTGCGGGAGGCCGGAGGTCGGGTGACGCGGCAGGATGGCGGGGAATTCGACGTCTACCGCTCCGATCTGCTCGCCAGCAACGGAACGCGGCTGCATCAGGAGCTGGTGGAAGTGCTGAGCAGCGTGCCGGCCGAGGCGGCATCCGACGGCGGGGCGGCGCGGTGATGCGACGGTCGCGACACGGCGGGTCAGCGGCGGGTGGAACCGTTGACCCAGCGAACACATGCGGTGCGTACGACGGCGAGCGACCATGACGCAAACGGAGCTTCTGGATCTTCTGCGGCGGGTCGCGGACGGCGAGTGCCGGCCGGAGGCGGCGGCCGAGCTGATCGGGCGGCAATGGTCGGCGTCGGTCAGCGGTGCAGAGGCCGTGGAGCTGGACGAGAGCGTTCCGGGAGTGTGCCTGGACCTGGGGCGTGCGAAAAGATGCGGTTTTCCGGAAGTCGTCTTCGGCGAAGGGAAGCCGGCCGAGTCGGTGGTGGCGATTTTCGAACGGTTGGTCTCGGCCGGGCAGACTCCGCTGGCGACGCGGGTGTCGGCCGAGCAGGCGGCGGCGGTGCGACGGGCGTTCCCGGAGGCGATTCATGATCCCGTGGCCCGGACGGTGCGTTTGCCGCGACCAGCGGGCCGCTCGGTGGGAATGGTGGCGGTGGTGGCTGCCGGAACCGGTGATCGCCCGGTGGCACGGGAAGCCGCCGAAACGCTGCGGTGGATGGAGTGCGGCGTCACCGAAATCGATGATGTCGGCGTGGCCGGGCTGCATCGGATTGTGCGTCGCGTGCCCGATCTGCGTCGGGCGGACGCGGTCGTGGTCGCGGCGGGGATGGAGGGGGCGTTGCCGTCGGTCGTCGGGGGATTGGTTTCCGTGCCGGTGATCGCCGTGCCGACGAGCGTGGGGTATGGCGCGAACTTCGCGGGATTGGCGGCGCTGCTGAGCATGCTCAACAGTTGCGCCGCGAACGTGGTGACCGTCAACATCGACGCGGGGTTCAAGGCGGCGTTCGCCGCCGGGTTGATCGCGCACGCGGTTCACCGACGGGCCGAGGAAGGCCCCCGAGACGCATGATTCGTGCGGGGGCCGCGGGCGCGGCGTTCGGGATCGGCGCTGCGGGCGTGCGGAGAAACGACGGCAGGTGCCTGCGAAGCCGTCGGGAGGTCGAACGAGCGGCGGGTGTGGACAGATGTCGCGGACGAGTGCGGGGTCGAAGCATCCTGTGGCGGCGGTGCTGACGCCGCGGGGGCGGGGCGCGATTGCGACGATCGCGGTCGCAGGCGAGCCGGAGCGACTGGCGGAGATCCCGTTCCGGGCGGTACGCGGCGGAGGCCTGGAGGATCTGCCCGTCGACCGCGTGGCATTCGGTCGCTGGGGACATGACGTTGGGGAAGACGTGGTCGTCTGCCGCACGGGGACGCAGCGGTTCGAGATTCACTGTCACGGCGGCCCTGCCGCGGTCGAGCGGATCGTGCAGGATTTGCGGCGTTGCGGTGTGGAGGCGGTGGAGCCGTTCGGCTTCGTTCGCGTCACCGAGGGCGTGGTGGCGGCGGCGTTGGCGAAGGCGCAGGCGGGAGCTCGGTCGCTGTGGACCGCCACCATGGTGGTTCGCCAGCGCGACGTCTGGCGATCGACGGTCGATCGCTGGCGTGAACGACTGCAGGACGGTTCCACGCAAGGTGCGACGAGAGCACGGCGCCGGAATCCGGTTGCGACGGACGAAAAATGGGAGCAGTGGCGCGCCGAGATCGCTGGCATTCTTCATTGGTCCGAATGGGCTCGGCATTTGACGGAGCCGTTCGAGGTGGTGGTCACCGGCCCGCCGAATGCGGGCAAGTCGAGTCTGGTGAACCGGCTGCTGGGCTATCAGCGGGCGATCGTCTACGACCGGCCCGGGACGACGCGCGACGTGGTGACGGGGGAAACGGTCCTGCACGGCTGGCCCGTGCGTTTCAGCGATACGGCGGGTGTGCGGCCGACGGACGACGTGTTGGAGCGGGAAGGCATCCGGCGAGCGCTGGCGGCGGCACGACGGGCCGATCTGGTTCTGTGGCTCGATGATCGCACGCAGCCGCCGGTGCGTCTGGCGGATTGGAAGGACGTAGTCGCGGGAGCGTTGGTGGTGGATCACAAGGCGGATCAGCCGCGACATCCCGCCTGGGGCCACGAAGAGGTCGCCGGTGTTGCCGTGTCTTCGCGCACGGGAGAAGGGATCGACGCGTTGGCCCGGCGTGTGGTCGATCGGCTGGTTCCTGCTCACCCCTCGGCGGAGCAGCCATTGCCGTTGACACGCGAATTGACCGCGTGGTTGCGGGAACTGGACGATGCCCTGCAACGGCATAGAGCGGAGCAGGTCGCGGCCGTGCTGAGGGAAGCCTGACGGCCGGCGGACCGGCAATGGTGGCGGAGATCGCCGGGAGCGCGGGAGCGTGGCGGTGGGGGGCGAGCGACTGCGGCGCGCCGCGCGGTCTCCGCAGGGCGCACAAAAAAACCGGAGCCGATGGGACGGCTCCGGTCGAGGTTCGCCCGGAGGCACGTTCGCCGCTGTCGGAGGCCCGCCGTCGCCTGCCCGTGGAGCGGTACGGTCAGGAGGAAAGCGGCGGCCGGGGCCGCATCACCGCAGCCAGCCGAACAGGGCGGCGAACGCTCCCGTGCCGCCGCGTTGCGCGGTCGCGGGGCCGCAGCAGCGATTCTTCAGATGCTTGCGATAGCGGCCCGCGCAGTGAACGGGGACCTTGCGCTTTTCCAGCACCCACTTGCAGACCGGCACCTCGACTTCCTGTTTTTCGGTGTACGGGATGCACACGGTGTATTTGACCGTCTTCGTGACGGGCTTTTTCACGCACTCGACCACTTCACATTGGACCTTGCGTTTTTTGGGGACGCAGACGGTGTAGGGGACCTTGCGTGTCTTGCACTCCGTGACGAACTCGACGATCTCCTTCTTGACCTTGCGTTTTTCGGGGACGCACTCGATCACGGTGTATTCGTATTCCTCTTCGACCTGCTGCATTTCGCAGACCTTGACCTTCCGGGTGACGGTGACCGGCTCACAGACGACTTCCTTGTATTCGTACGGCTCTTCGACGCGTTGCCACTGACAGACTTTGACCTTGCATGTTCGGGTTTCCGGCTTGCACACGGTGACCTGGTATTCATAAGGGACTTTCCGGGCCTTGCGGACGTACTCGACGCATTCCACCTTGCGGGTGACGATCTTCGGGACCCAGACCCACTGCACGCAGACCGACTTTCCGCAGCCACGGCAGACAGTTTTTCCTCCTCGGCCGGAGCAGGGATCGCAGGGCTTCGGGCACACACACTGCGAGGCGACGACACGTTGCTCCCAGTGGCCTTCGTCGACACACACCGTGCGTTCGACCGTGACCGGCTCGCAGGTCCAGACCGTCCGGGTTCCCTTCTTGGTGATCACCTGCGGAACCATGACGGTGTAGGTTCGTTCCACCTCTTTCCAGACGGGTTTGCAAACGGTCCGTGTGCCCTTCCGGACGACAGTCTTGGGACGCAGCACGGTGCAGGTCTGCTCGATTTCCCGCCAGACCGGTTTGCAGACGCTCCGTTTCCCTTTCCTGGTGACTTCTTTGGGAACGAGTACCGTTTCTTCGACTTCGACCGTCTTGCGCACGGGCTTGCAGACCGTGTACTGTTCCTGGCGGTATCGGGTCTCCCGGACCCACACAGTCTCTTCGCGTTCGATGGTCTTGGTAACCGGCTCGACCACGTATTCGGTAACCGTTTTTTCCCGCTCTTCTTCGCGGTACCGGGTGACTTCGATCACCTGCTTTTCGGTGACCACCCGCGGGACCCAGACGCTCACTTCCACGAACTGTTCCGGCGGCGGACAGGGCGTGGGGCACGCCTTTGCCGGATGCGGACACGCTTTCGTCGGACATGGTGCGCACACGACCGAGCAGCCCGTCGCCGCAGCGTGGCCACAGTCGCCGGCCCATGCGGTGCCGCTCCCCGCCAAGCACAGTACAGTGAATGCCGCCAACCACTTGCCAACCTTGCCTGCCATCACGTCCTCCTCCTCAGCCAGACCGAACATCAACTCGTGCCGTTTCCGCCAAGCGGTCACGTTTGTCGTCCACTGAACGTTCTCCAGCCCGGCCGCCCGTGATCGTGACCGCGTTCGGACGGTCGGTCGGGCAAGCAGCCGTACGGAACCGGCGAGTCGCGCCGTGAGTTCGTTCCTCGGGTGCCGGTGCCGGTGCTTATCAAGGCCCCTTGAGCAGTCGGCGGAACGGACAACGTCCTGTGTCTCAGGCAGGATGTCTCCCGGACAACAGGGTGAAAATATGTATCGAGAATTGCTGTCGCCCTCGCCTCATTTCTGGATAATAGGTAAAATTGGCAAGTTGCGCAGAATACATAAAGTTCGCCCGATTGCAAGCGGTCGGAGGGCATCGGATGAGCGGCTGCGGGAATTGTCCGGAAAAGGTATTCCGACCGGCCGGCACGAAAGAGCCGTCGGCGTGGTGGTTGTACGCCGTCGCGCGGGGGGCGTTCGTTGCGATGGTGATCTGGACGCTGCTGGGCCGGCTCGGCGGTGCTGCGGACGCCGATGAGGCGACGACGAATGCGTTGGTCGGCCGGCGGGTTGTGGTCGTCGAGGCGGCGCCGGTCGGCGTCGACGATCGCATCGTTCGGCAGGCGCAGGTGGGAGACGTACTCCTTGTGGGAGCGGTTCGTCCGGGATGGGTGTATTCGGCGACAGATCGCGGGTGGATCAGGGCCCGTGCCGTTCGGTTGCCGCAGGATGCGGTGGCGTTGCTGCGGGCGCGTGTGGATGGGGGCGCGGAGGGGTTGCTGTACGTGGCGCTCGGTGCGGCTCTGGCCGAGACCGGCGATCACGAGGCGGCGCTGGAGGTCTTCCGGATCGCCGAGCGAGCGGGGGTGTCCGAACCTGTGTTGTGGCTGCGAAGGGGAGTGTCCCGATTGAAGCTGCGGCGCTTCGGTGCCGCGGTTGGCGATTTTTCGAAAGTCATCGAGAACGGTACGGAGCAGTTGGCGGCGGAGGCTTTGAACGACCGCAGCGTGGCCTTCGCCGGCCTGGGGCGTTTCCGGGACGCACTACGGGACGCGGAGAAGGCGGTATCCCTGCAGCCGGAAAATCCGGTATTCCTGAACACCCGGGGCGTGGCCCATCGCGGGCTGGGGCAACTGGATGCCGCGGCGGCGGATTTCGATCGCGCCTTGGAGATTTATCCACGTTATGCGAAGGCGTTGGCGAATCGCGGGACAATAGCTGCCCGGCGGGGCCGGTGGGCAGCGGCCGCCGGCTTCCTGGAAGCGGCGTGGCAAATCGATCCGCGTGATCCGTTCATCCTGAACGAACTGGCGTGGTTGCTGGCGACGTGTCCGTCGGACGTGGTGCGGTCCGGAGATCGCGCGGTGGAGCTGGCCGAGGCCGCTTGCGAACTCACCGGACGTCGAAACGGGAATTATCTGGACACGCTGGCCGCCGCGCTGGCGGAAGCGGGGCGATTCGCTGCGGCGGTTCGCACGGCGCGGGAGGCGATGGGGAAGGCGGGGCCCGCAGTGCGGGCGGAGATCCGTGAACGGTTGAAACTGTACGAAGCGAAAAAGCCCTTCCGGCAGCCGACCGTGGTGCGAAGCACGCGGTAGTGTCGGCCGGCGACGGACGGATCGCCGGAGGGCGGCGAAAAGCTCAGCCGATTTCCTGGACCAGTTGCGGGATCGGTTGGCCCTGGCTGTAGGAAAGCGGACGCCCGATGGGGGTGATGAATTCCTGCTGGTGGTCGATGCCGAGGGCGTGGAGGACGGTGGCGGAGAGATCGGCGACGGGCACCGGTGAGGCCGGCATTTTCTTTTCGCCGTGCGGGTCGGTTTCGCCGATGACGACTCCGGCGTTCAGACCACCACCTCCGAGCAGGCAGGAGAAACCCGTGGGCCAGTGGTCGCGGCCGTCGACGCGGCGGATTTCGGGCGTGCGTCCGAATTCACCGATGCAGAGCAGGACGGTGGACTGGTAGAGGTCGCGTTCGACGAGTTCGCGGATCAGCGTGGACAGTGCGGGATCGAGCTGTTCGGCCTGCGCGCGGTGCCCGTCGAAGTTGTTCTGGTGGGTGTCCCAGCCGGGCAGCGTGACTTCGACGGCGGGGACACCGGTTTCGATCAGCCGCCGGGCGACCAGGCATCCGCGTCCGAAGTTGGTGTCACCGTAGGCTCGCTGGACGGCACGGGGTTCGTCGTCCAGTTCGAAGGCCTTGAGCTGATCGGAACTCATCATCCGCAGTGCCTGCCGAACCGTGTGCTCGTGAAGGGTTTTCTCCACGGCGAGCCGCCGGCCGCTGCGGAAAGCGCGGCTGACGACTTCGAGGTTGGCGAGTCGGCGTTGCTGGCGGTCGGCCGGGACGGGCGGTCGCATGTTTTGCAGATTGCGACCGGGGTTGGGGACGCGGAAGGGATCAAACTGCGCCCCGAGGAATCCCGCGCGCGACCGATGGGGGGACGAGCCGAGCGAAACGAACTGAGGAATTTCGAGTTCCGGATTGGGGTGCTCACGGGCGACGATCGACCCGAGGACCGGGTGAGTCAGCGTCGGGTCGGGGCGGTAGCCGGTCTTGACGAAGTAGGTGCCGCGTTCGTGGTCGCCTTCTTTCGACACCAGTGAGCGGATAACGGAGAGGTGGTGCATTTGTTCGGCGAGGCGGGGATAGCTGTCGGCGATGGAGACGCCGCGGAGCGTCGTGGCGATCGCCCGCGTCGGACCGCCGATTTTCGTGCCGGGGTGTGGATCCCAGGTTTCCAGTTGGCTGGGGCCGCCGGCGAGCCAGATCAGCAGGAACGATTTCGGGCGTTCGGGGCCGCGTTTTTCGGCCGCTCGGGGCTCGATGGGCGGCAGCGTGAAGGACAGGCCGAACGTCGCGGCGAGTCGGAGCACATCGCGGCGGGTGACGCGGGGTGGCAGACCGATCGGACGGGATGAGGGATGCGGCGTCGGC
>RFHO01000131.1 GCA_003696385.1 Planctomycetota bacterium
GACAGGTGTTCGTGGAAGGGTTTCTGCAGAAGCGCTGCGCGTGGCGGGTGTATCTCCCGGCCGTGTCGCTGGACCGACTGTACACCGTGGCGGTGGGCGGCCGGCTGCAGGAAATGGGCGTGCGCGTCGAATGCGAACGGCGCGTGCGGGAGATCGTCGTGGATGGCGGACGGGCCCGCGGCGTACGTTTGGCCGACGGGACGTGGATCGGTGCCCGAGCCGTGGTCAGTGCCGTGCGGTGGGACCAGGCGCTGAAGATCCTTCCGGACGAAGTCGCGAACCACGACACGATTGCCGGAGCACGACGTCTGGAGGCGGGAGCGATTGCCGGCGTGCACCTGTGGTTCGACCGGCGGCTCACCGATCTGCCACACTGCGTTCTGCCGGGGCGACTGACGCAATGGCTGTTCGCGCGACAATGGCGGGAAGACCGGCAGCGCACTGCGGCCTTCGCCGGTCCGGAAACGGCGGCGGGCACGGACGGGAACGGGAGCATGCCGAAGGGGGACGTATACTATCAGGCGGTCATCAGTGCGGCACACCGCCTGATACCCGGCCCAGCGGAAAACGTCGTCGATCAGGTGGCCGAAGAGCTGCGCAGAGCGTTTCCGCGGGCGGCCGATGCCCGGCTGTTACATTCCAGGTGCATCATCGAACGCCGTGCGGTATTCGTTCCGCAGCCGGGTGTGGACGAACACAGGCCGCCCCAACAGACACCAGTGGACAATCTGCAGCTCGCCGGTGACTGGACGCAGACACACTGGCCCGCCACGATGGAAGGTGCGGTCCGGAGCGGGTTCCGCGCGGCCGAAAACCTCCTGCGGTTTTTCGCTCGTGGCTGAGCGGACGACATGCCGCCCAACGGAGGGAGTACGGGAGCGGCCGTCAGCGTGCGGCTCGCCGCCGGCTGCCAGGACGAGCTTCGCCGACTGCCAGACGGAACGAGGACCGGCAATGAAACATCATATCGGCATCCTGCTGCAACTTTTCGTGCTGGCGACACTTCCCGTGCTCATCTGGTGGCAACTGACTTTCGGATTCCGGCTCCTGGTGATGCCCACCGCATGCGTCGTCGGCATGCTGATCTTCTGGGTGGGGACGCGGCTGCGGGAGTCCTGAGGCGTGGGAGGAGCGGACGCGGCGGCGGAGTGGCCGTCTGACGTGTGACGCACCGGGACGGCGGTCGGATCGCCATTGGGCTTTCTGCACCACTCCGCTAGAGTGCGGCACGCTTTGGCCGTCTTGGCGACATCGCACGATCGACGCGCGGAGCGCGTGTTCCGTCCGTCGTTTCACTCGGTGCCGTGTCGAGTGCTCGGAGATCGTCGCTCGGGGTTTCCGAAGACGCTCCACTGCTGCCGCGACGCATCGGTGTTCGAATCGTGCCGAGGCGGCGTTCGTCCGCAGAAGCGTGGATCGTCTCCATGCGGACCCGCTTGCGAGGTATCGGAATGCCCAACCGTCGACCGCACCGCCGGCTTCGAAGCCGGACGACGATGCTCCGCCTGCGTCGGGCATGGCCGGCGACGAGGGGTTGGTGTGTGTGGCGCGGGGTTGCTTTGGGGCGGCACTGCCGGGATCTGTGTGCCACGGCGGCGCTGGCGGCCGACGTGTCGAAGTGGCTGTGCAGCGAGCTGGTCGGCGCGGTTTCCGGGCCGGAACGGTGGCGCGGAGTGCGGCCCGGACCGATCGAAGCGGTACGCAGACAAGGTCCGTGGATGGTCACGGCGGTATTGGGCATCGCCGGTCTGTTTTTCCTTTTGTGGGCTTCATCCGTTCCACGATCCGCACTGCCGTCGCAGCATCCGAAGGTGTCGCTGAACCAGCCGATGCTGCCTCGCCTGCAGGGCTCGCCGGAAGAGCCCTCTGCCGAAAAGCCGTCGTCGGCGCGGGACTTCGGGATCCCCGAGCGGTCGGCTGACGACCCTGCGAACGGGCCGCGGAACCATGCCTTCGAGTCGACCCGTGCACCGCAGACTGCTTCGGCCGGAACGACAGGGACATCGCCGGCGATGCGGACGGCGCGGCTTGGGAGTGAACCGGGGGCGCTGCCGGATGTTGGTTCGGTCATTCGCCCGATCGAGGCGACGGAAGAACCCACGCCGCCGCAAACGCTGCAGGAACCAGCCACCGCGGACATGCTGGCGGACGACGCGCCGCCGACCGACGATGGGAACGAACAGCCAGCGATCATAGACGTGACCGTAAAGCTGACCATCGGGAAGACCGCGCAGCCGCCAGCGATCGTCGTCGCTCGCTCGGCCGCGGGCGCTCCCTGGACGCCCGCCGAGCAGGTTGTGATGCCGCGAGGTGATACGATCGACGGGCCGTGGCGGATATCGAGTCGTCCGGCACCGACACCGTCGGTCGTCGCCGACGACGTGGGCGTGGTCGCGGCACCGGCCCGGTTCGTCACTCGGTCGCGTACGCTGACGAAACGCATGACCTCATCACCGACGCATACCGTGTCCGAGGCACAGCAAGTTCGCGTCAACGTCGGTCGGGCGCGGACGGATCCAATGATCGTCGGGAGAGTGAGCCGGTTTCACATTCGCATTCGGAATGCCGGGCCGGGACGTATCGAACGCGGGCGTGTCGAAATCGATCTGCCGGCGACGCTCGTCCATCGCCACGGCCGGTTTCTGCAAAAGACCCTCACGGCACTGCGGCCCGGGACCGAGCGGACGCTCTCGCTCACGATGATGCCTGTCGCCCCGGGGAGCGGTCGGATCGTCGTCCGTTTCTATGGTGAGCCTGCGCTGGCGTCGCGGCGAGTGTCGCAGCATCGGCAAGCCGGAAACGGGGCGATCGCGACCCAAGCCCGCCCGCGCGGTGAAAGCGTTCACACGCCGTGGGCATCTGCAGACGGGCGTGACAGCCTCGACTTCGTGAGGCCGGTTGTAAATTCCCCGTCCGACGCTTCTCTGCTCGCGGGAGAACGGCCGCCGTCCGGAGACGATTCCGCCGTCCCACTCGCATTGGATGTGGTTTTCACGCGAGTGGGCGAACCGACGCGACGGCCTGCCGCTCGTTCGACTCCCGAGCCGCAGGACAGGTACCAGGCCGCGCCGGAGACGGAAAAACCGCCGGCAGCGGCGGCGACAGAGTTCGCACCGTGTCCGTGTGGCCCTTGATGGCCGGCTGCTGCGCGGTTCGCGGCCACCATCGGGCCTGCCGAACGCTCGTGGGTGCACAAAACGCCAAGACGCCTCTGCTGGCGTGCCGATCCGCTGCGGGTTGAGACGATGCAGGTCATCGGTCTGGATGTCGGAGGTGCCAACATCAAGGCGGCGACGACCGCAGGTGCGGCCGCGACCGTCCCGTTCGCCCTGTGGAAAGCTCCCGAACGTCTGCCCGAAGCGCTGGCGGAGGCATTACGGTGTCTGAATATCGGGATGTCGCCGGATCTGATCGCCGTGACGATGACCGGTGAACTGGCGGACTGTTTTTCGCAAAAGGCTGAAGGCGTCGCCTTCATCATCGACAGCGTCCGAGCAGCATTCCCCGGTGGGACGCTGGCGGTTTGGCAGGTGGCGGGCGAATTCGTGGATGCGGACACGGCGCGCCGATTCCCGCTCCTGACGGCGGCGTCGAACTGGCACGCGCTGGCGACGTTCTGCGGTCGCATCGTGCCCCGGACTCCGGCGGTGTTGATCGACATGGGATCCACGACGACGGATATCGTGCCCTTGGAGGGCGGCCTTCCCGTGCCGAACGGCCTGACCGACGTCGAGCGTCTGCGGTGTGGCGAACTGGTCTACACGGGATGCCGCCGGACACCGCTGTGTGCGCTGGTGGACGCAGTGCGGTTCGGCACCGAAGTCTATCCGTTGGCGGCTGAGGTGTTCGCGACGAGCGGTGATGCCTGGCTGGTGCTCGAGTGGTTGGAAGAACGCCCCGAGGACTGCGGTACGGCCGACGGTCGTCCGGCCACCCGGCGGGATGCACGGCGACGTGTGGCTCGGCAGTTCTGTGCCGACGAGGCGGAACTTCCCGGTGGGCTCCTCGAGGCCGTCTGTCGCGCCGCGGTCGAAAAGCAGAAGGCACTGGTCCGAGCGGCCTTGGACCGGGTTGTAGAACGGTCACAAGGAGCGCCACGCGAAGTGATCCTGTGCGGTGAAGGCATCCGTTTGGTCCGGGACGTGCTCGAAGGACACCACGTCTGGCGCGGCTGGCAGCGTTGGGAGCTGGATCGGATGCTGGGCAGCGGGATCTCCGTCGCGGCCTGCGCCTACGCGGTTGCAAGGCTGGCCGAAGAGCGAGTGGCGCCGTTTCTGTGAACGGGAACCCGGCACGGTGGAGCGGTCTGCGGCCGGATGCGACGGTTTCCAACCGTGTGTCCATCCGCGTACCGGTGCCACGCGTCCCGATTGGCGTGCTTCCGCAAACCCACCCCGCCGGAGGAACCCGATGCCACCCGCGTTCGCCGGAACGGGGCCGAGATCAGATCATGTCCAGCTTGCGAATCCGTGACTTCGGCGGGCGGCTGCAGCTTCGACAGATGCCGTACACTTCGAGCCGATGGCCGGTTCGGCGAAAACCGTATTCCCGGGTGATCCGTTCCAACAGTTCGGCGATCTGGTCGTTGGGGAACTCGATCAGATCACCGCACTTTTCGCAGATCATGTGGTCGTGGCGCGGATAGCCATAGTCGTGTTCGTAGACATCCCGGTCGTTTTGCCGGGCGACCTTGCGAAGCATCCCGGCTTCTTCGAGCAGACTGAGTGTGCGATAGACTGTCGAGCGGCTGACGCGGTTGGAATCCTTCCGGTTCGCCAGGCGGTTGATGAGTTGTTCGGAGTCGAAGTGCTCGTGCGAGGAATACACTTCTTCGACGACGATCCGCCGTTCGTGCGTCAGGCGTTGCCCCTTGGCCTCCAGAAACTCACGGAACTTCTCTGTCGGAGAAATCTTGACCTGCACCGGAGGCAGTCGAGGAGTTTCAGCGTGATTGCGTGTGACGTTCATGAATCGATCCGCAGACACTCGGGAAATGAATCGCACGCGAGAGACGCGCAGCCCGGAAGGGACGAATTGCCGTTGGCGTTCGGTGTCCTCTGCCGGCCGGGAGCGATCGGTCGGCTGCCGTGCGGCCGCGGCATGTCAGATCATCGGTGAAAACAGCGGTCACACGGCACGGCCGACTCTGCCGAATGGATGCCGGACCAACGAGGGCCCGTGAAGGATTGTATCCCATCAAACAGCCGAAGTCTCGCTTTGCGGCAGGGAACCTTCGGCGAGCGGACACCGCGAGGGCGGTGCGACGGAACGATCGGCCTGCCCGTGAATCGGGGTGAGTGCATCACCGTACAGCGGGCCGGTGGCGGCTCAAAAACGACAAGGACAGTCTTTCTTTCCCGGCGGTTGTCGCGAAAACCCGGGACGGACGGTCCGGCCAGCAGACACCCCGGACCGAATTTCGGAACGCAGCGGCCACTGCGGCCGAACCGGAACCGGTCACAGGTCGAGATCGACCCCGCGGCGAAGCATCGCGTCCACGGCGGCGGCCAGGCGCTCCGTCGTATCGTATTCCCCCGCCTCGATTTGCTGTCGGATCCGCTCCAGGCGTGCCGCGCGCATTTCGGGCGTTTCGGAAACCGAATGCAACGCTTGGGCTTCTGCGGAGATTTCGATTTCGTCCTGTGGTTCGATCGGCCCGATTGCATCGGGCGCTTCCGAGCGGTGAGCTGGCTCGATGTTCTGCGGACCGTGGACAGGCCCGACGCCGTGCACCTCCATGCTTCCCTCTCCTCGCAATTGACTGTCCCGACGCGGATTTGCAGGCGCATCCGCCCGTCTCCCGCGTTCCTGCAACGCGACGACTTCCACGTCGCCGGTGCACGCTTCCTTGCAGGCGACGCAATGATACGCCAACCTCTCCAATCGCTTCAACCGGTAGTTTCGACGCACTCGATCCATTTGCCGACGACACGCCGCGGCGTACCGCCGGCGTGTCGGTGAGGAACCCAATGAGCGAGTGGAATTCCAGGCGGTCGCTTTTCGATCCCCCCGAAAGCCTGGATTCGTGGGACCGCTGCACGGGCGAGCCGTATCGGTTGATCGGCGTTGACGAGGCTGGATACGGACCGAACCTCGGCCCCCTGGTGATCGCGGCCACTGACTGGCGCGTGCCGGGGCAGTGTCTGCCGGAGAGCCTCTACGAGATTCTGGCCGGCGGCATCACGCCGACCGCGCAGGAAGCGTCGGACGGACGGGTACTGGTTGCCGATTCGAAGATCGTTCATCAGTCGTCCGCGGGGATCCGCCGTCTGGAAATCTCCGCGTGCGCACTGCTGGAAGCCGCCGGAATCCGCGTGCAATCGTTTCGGCAGGTCCTTGCGGAAACGACCCCTAACCGGCAGGGCGAGATTTCCGCCGTGCCGTGGTACAGCGAGGACGTTTCGTTGCCGTTGTCAGGGGCCGTCGAAGAGATCCGGCAGGCCGCGCAGCGGCTGCACGCGACGATGTGCCAGGCAAACGTGGCGTTGGTCGGCGTGCGTGTGGATCTGGTGCCGGCGGCGCTGTTCAACGTGGAGCTGGAGCGGTACGGCACGAAGGGACGTGTCCTGTCCGAGCGATCTCTTCGGCTGCTGCGACGGATGGTGGATCGCCACCCGTCGCCAGAGCGGACACGGTGCGTGTGCGACAAACACGGCGGACGCAGCAGCTACGGGGCGCTGCTTGCGGCGGCATTCGAGACGAATCGGATCGCCTGCGTGAGGGAAACGCCGCAACTGAGTGAGTATTCCATCGGCTCGGTGCACGTCCGGTTCTGTTGTCGGGCGGAGCGATTCGTACCGGTTGCGGCGGCGTCGGTGATCGCCAAGTACTTGCGGGAAGTTGCCATGCACGCCTTCAACCGATACTGGCAGAACGTCGTTCGCGGAGTGCGACCTACGAAGGGGTACCCAGCCGATGCCCGTCGGTTCTACGCGGAGATACGGCATGCGCTTCCGCGGTGCGGCGTCGATGAACGCACACTGTGGCGGCGGCGCTGAGCGAACTCTGCGAAACCGGCGCCGAGGTACGCGATCGGTCGCACGCTCTTCGAGCCCGGCCATCCGCAACCGCGTCGGACCGAAGCGTGCAAGTCGAGTGATGATCCGAGCCACCGGCAGTGACGCCCGGGGCCGACGGAGACGACGCCCACAGGCTCAGAGTCCTTCCAGTTCGATGTCGACGGACACCGGGGCATGGTCGCTGACTTCCAGACCACCCTCCCGGTGGACAGCCGCGGAGCGCACCAGCTTTGCCGCGGGACGGTTGCAAAGCACGTAATCGATGCGCCAGCCGCGATCCAGTTCCCGGGCCCTGCCGCGATTGGACCACCACGAATACGGGCCCTGGATGGGGCCGAAATGCCGACGCACGACGTCGACCCATCCCAGATCGAGCAGCCGGCCGAACCACTCGCGTTCGTGAGGCAAAAAGCCGGAGTTTTTTTCGTTGCTCTTGGCGTAGAAGATGTCGCGTTCCGTGTGCGCGATGTTCAGATCGCCGCACAGGAACACCGGATGCCGGCGTTTCAGGAACTGCCGCGACCACGGGAGAAAGACGTCCATCCAGGCTTCCTTGGCGGCCTGTCGCTGAGGCGAGGCCGATCCGGAAGGCAGGTACACGCTGAGCACTTCCAGCGGCGTGCCGGCAATCCGTGCAGCGAGTACGCGACCTTCGGGATCCGGGGCGGGATGCAGCCCCCGGCGGACTCGTCGCAAAGGCCGCCGCGCGAAGATCGCCGTTCCCGCATATCCCTTTCGTTCCGCCGGATGCCACGCCACAAACCAGCCCGCCGGCTGACTCCACTCCGGTGCCAGCTGGTCCGGCTGCGCGCGGATTTCCTGCAGGAGGAGCACGTCCGGGCGAATGGCGTCCAGATGCCGTTGCAACCCTTTGCGGATCGCCGCCCGCAGTCCGTTGACGTTCCAGGTCGTGATCCGCATCGGAAGCGTAGCGATGACGAAGAAACGCGTGCCGTTGCAGCGGCTTCGCTCAACCGCTCTGTGCTGCGAGCTTCTCGGATCGTTCGTGCAGACGACGCAGTTCGGCGAGGATCGCTTCCTCTTCCCGCAGCACGTCGTCCAGCACTTGCCGAGCGTCCGGGTCATCGGCTTCCGCACGCCGCGCCGCCTTGACTGCCTCGACCACCTGTTCCTGGTTGGCGACGACGTACTTCAACAGGAAGTCGACGGAAACGAAATGAAGCCAGCTCCAGTCGTCGAAGATGCCCAGGTCGATTGCCCGTTCGCGTTCGTCGAGGAAAGCGACGATCCGCTCCACGTCGCGTTCCTGACGCTCGGCGAGCTTCTGCAGTTCCGTCCGCTCGAATTCCTCCTCGGGACTCGTCCATGGCCAGCAGTACACGGCGTATTGCAGCAGGCTCCGCGAAAGGATCGGCAACAGCTGCTCCATGTTCTGCGGCATGACCACTTCGGCCATCGCGACACCTCGTCGATGCTGATTCGCCATTGGTTCGCCGAACGGTCGTCCGGCAAACCGTAGACCCAAACCCGCCCTGTCGGCCGAGCTTTGATGTCCGTCCGCCGGAATCCGCCGGACCAATTCACCGAAAGAGCGTACCGGCGACTTCGTTGGCTGCGGCGCTCAGCCGATGCACGAACACGCCCAGCAGCAGTACGGGGACGGCCAGCAGCACGGCAAACGCCGAACTTCCGGACGCCGCCATGGCAGCCGCAGGGCGCTGTTCGGGCAACTCGCCCAGGAACATCACCTTCAGCACGCGTACGTAGTAGAACAGGCTGAACAGCGTGTTCAGACCGCCGATCACCAGAACCGCCCACATGCTCCAATGCACGAAGCCGGCCTGAAACAGCGAGGCGAAGATCATGAACTTGCCCACGAAGCCGCCCAGCGGAGGAACGCCGACGAGGCTGAACAGACACACGGCCATCACTACGCACAGCACAGGCATTTCGCGGGCCAGTCCCTGATAGCTGTCGATATCTTCGGAGAGCAGCCGGTTTCGGATCATCGCCACCACGGCAAATGCGCCCAGATTCATGAACAGGTACACCGACAGGTAGTACAACAAGCCCTGTACGGCCCGTTGCGCTTCGGCGAATACGTCGAAGGTGGGCGCCGCCGTTCCCGTCAGCACGACGATCAGGGCCGCCACGGCCATCAGCATGTAGCCGGCGTGGGCAATGGTCGAGTAGGCCAGCAGGCGTTTCATGTTGGTCTGCGCATACGCTGCCAGATTGCCGAACGTTGCCGTGACAGCGGCGATCACCCCCACGCCGATGCCCACGACCAGGTACACGTGGCGGACCTCAACCGGCTGGTAGTCGCCCAGGATGGCCAGGACGAACCGCGTGAGCAGAGCGAACGCACCGGCCTTGGATGCCACCGAAAGGAAGCCGGCCACCTCCGCAGCCGCGCCCTCGAAGGCGTCCGGGCACCAGAAATGGAACGGCACCACCGACAGCTTGAACGCCAGACCGACGAAAACGAACAGGACACCGAGCAGAGCCGTCTGCAGAATCGGGTCGCCGAGCGACACATGTCCGGCAGACAGCAAAGTACCGATGCGCACGGCCAGTTCGTGCAGATTCGCCGTACCGGTCAATCCCGCCAGCAGACTCACGCCGTAGAGCATGATGCCGGCGGCTCCGGCACCGTAGACGACGTATTTCAACGCCGCTTCACTGCTGCGCCGCCGCCCTTTCAGAAATCCCACCATGACGTAGCTGGGAACGCTGGTCATCTCGACGGACAGAAACAGCATCAGCAGGTGATTGGACGCTGCCATCAGCATCATGCCCAGCGTCGATCCCAGAAGCAGCGTATAGAAATCGGCGCCGTCATCGTCGTCCGGCACTTCAGTCAGAACACTCAACGCCGTGACGAGGACCAGCGCCAACAGCAGGAACACCCGGAAAAAGACTGTGAATTGATCGACGATCAACATCCCGGTGAATACCACCGCGGGCTGCAGCGTTTCCTGCCGCAAGCCCACGAACTGATACAGCGCCCAAGCCATGGCGACCATGGCTCCGAACACGGTCACCCACCGCGCCGGCAACCAGCGATGCAGTCCGAACACACGGACCAGAAGCATCACCACGATGGTCGCACACACGATCAGTTCGGGAACGAACAGATGCAACGATCGCTGGATCGTGTCGGCAAGCAGTTCGTTCAGTAGCGTCGGCATCGGTTCTGCGCCTTGCAATCGGTACGACGGCGCGTCTGCCGTCGAACACTCGAGCATTCGTTGGGAACGTCCCGCGATCGGCCCGGTCCCGGTCACATGCCGCCGGCGTCTTTCCGCCGTCTCGGGTCACAGCGGTGCCCCACAGCTCGCACGCCCATCCCGAGGTTCGGTCGGCCTCGTCGGCGGAACCGCGCTGGGCGACCGTCGCGAATGCGGACCCGCGGCGGCTCAGGGCATCATGCCGATACTCCGAGCGGCCGCTCCGGCAGCGGCAATGCCGGCCTGATACCCCTGGCTGAGGGAGTCGACGAGCTGAGCCATCGATTCCCGCATCAAGCCGAACATCACCTCGGGATACACACCGAGCAATATGGCGAAAAACAGCAGCGTCGCGGCGACGGCCGCCTCGCGGGCGGTAATCGGTGTGAGCGCCTCCGGGTGCGGCCCTTTGTACTCTGCACCGAGATACACGCGTTGGATCGTCCACAGAATGTAGCCCGCCGTCAGAATGACGCCGGACGCCGCAATCACCGCGGCCAGCTTCGAGTAGTTCCAGCTGCTCAATACGACGAAGACTTCGCCGATGAATCCACACAGGCCGGGCAGCCCCAGGCCCGCAAAGAAAATTCCCGCGGCCAGACCGCTGTACAGCGGCATCTTGCCGGCCAGGCCGCCGAAGCGGTTCAGGTCGCGGTGGTGTACCCGGTCGTACACCACGCCGACCATGAAGAACATCCCGGCCGAAGAAATGCCGTGCGCGATCATCTGGAACATCGCGCCGTTCATGCCCATCAGCCAGTAGTCGCGGCCCACCAGTCCGCCGGCTTCGTTGATCTTCCACACCGCCATTCCCAGGATGACATAGCCCATGTGACTGACCGAGCTGTAGGCGACCAGCCGCTTGAAATCGGTCTGGGCCATCGCGGCGAAGGCACCGTAGATGATGCTGACGACCCCGATGACCACCATCGCGTACGCGGCATACTGAGCCGCCACCGGACAGATCGGGAAGGCGATCCGCAGAATGCCGTACCCGCCCATCTTCAGCAGGATGCCGGCCAGAATCATGCTGATCGGCGTCGGAGCCTCGACGTGGGCGTCCGGCAACCATGTGTGGAACGGCACGGTGGGCACCTTGATGGCGAAGCCGATAAACAGCAGGATGAATGCCGTGACTTGAACGAATGTGCTGTAACGGATGCCCTCCACGCGGCCCTGACCGATTGCGGCCATCCGTGTCAGGTCCATGGTCGGGCCGACGCCCTGTGCCGCATCGGCGCTACCGAAGTAGAGCATCAGCAGCGCGATCAGCATCAATACGCTGCCCAGCAGCGTGTACAGGAAGAACTTGATCGCGGCATATTCCTTCCGCGGACCTCCCCAGATGCCGATCAGGAAGTACATCGGCAGCAGCATCACTTCCCAGAAGACGTAGAACAGGAA
>RFHO01000132.1 GCA_003696385.1 Planctomycetota bacterium
CCCGGCACGCATGTGATACCGCTGCAGGTGCTCGGCGAGCGCGGGAGCGTCCTGCGGCGCTGCGCCGTGATGGTCCAGCCACGGCAGCGGACCGTTCCACAATGCCAGCATCAGCAGGACGCGCAGCAGCTTCATCGTGAAGGGTTTCCCGTGGATCGTACGATGGCGTTCCGGTTTCGGTTGCGAACGATGCCGGCGATGCGAACCTTTTCCGCGGCGAACTTCGACCGGGTCGCTGCTGCAAACCGCATGATCGCCGCGGCGGTCCGGCGGAGCGTCACTGGCCGGAGAGGGCCTGGCTGCGACCACCGAGCGTACCGAGTTGCGTCCCCGGAGGCGTCGTTTCGAGGGCACCCCGGAGCAACAGGCCATCCAGCGTCACCTGCGCCGTCCGCAGGGTCGTCCAAGCGGTGATGTACTGCAAGTGGACCTGGAAGAACGTACGACGCGCGGTGAGCACTGTCAAGAAATCGAACTCACCCTGGCGGTAGCCTTCTTCGGCCAGTTTCAGGTTGCGTTCGGCGGCGGGCAGCAGCGCTCGTTGGTAGCGGAGCACCTGGCGGCGGGCCTGTTCGAAGTCCTGGTACGCATCGGCGAGGCGTTGGCGGAGACTGAGGCGGACGCGCTCGACCTCCCGCTGGGCGATGCGGTACTCGGCGTCGGCCAGGTCGATGTTCCCCTGGTTGCGGTTGAACAGCGGCAGCGGGATGCCGAGCTGGATGTTTGCAATGTCGAACTGCGACGCGTAATCGTGGGCGACGCTGGCCTGGGCGATGAGGTTCGGGATCGGCTGTCGGCGCTGGCGGTGAACCTGCCAGGCGGCCTGTTCGACGGCCGCCTCGGCGGCGCGCAGTTCGGGGCTGGTTTCCTGCAGTCGCAGCCACAGGTCGTCCCAATCGTACTGGGGCAAATCGCCGAACAGTTCACCTTCCAGCGGCCGGGATTCGAGGTCCGGCAGCCCGATGGCTGCGGCCAGACGCTGCCAGTTGGCCTGCCGTTCGACTTCGGCGTTCTGTTGCAGGATCTGGATCTGGCCCAGGTCGAGCTGCGCCTGCAGGACGTTGGTGAGCGTGCCTTGTTGGGCGTCGTAGAGGGCCTGGGCCGTGCGGACGCCGGTTTCGGCGACCTCGCGCAGTCGGGCGAGGATTTCCAGGCGTTGCTGTGTTCCCAGCAGGGTGTAGAAGGCCGAGCGGACATCGTTTCGGACGCGGTACTGCTGGGCCTCCAGTTGCTGCTCGGCCCGCGTGATGGCCCAGTCCGCGATGTGACCGTTGAGCTTCAGTTTGCCGGCCGTGACGATGGTCTGTTGGAGAAAACCGCCTTGCTGGCCGGCGCGGCCGTCATTGCCCACTTCCGAAGCGGAATAGCCGATGCTGGGATTGGGATACAGCGTCACCTGACGGCGGATGGCGGCGGCGCGGTCGACATTGCGGAGCGCCTGAAGCAGTGTCGGATGCTGCGCCATCGCGAGCTGAATGGCCTCGTCCAGTGTCATAGGTTTCGTTCGCGCACCGTCGCCGCTGTCGGGTGGACTTGTGCCCGAGTGGTCGGATGCGGCGGTGGGATCGTCCGTCGCGGTGAGTGCTTCGCCGGCGACCACCGTGGTGACGGCTGTCGCCGTCGGGGATTGTCGCGTCCGCGGAGCACGCGGGAGCGGCGTGGATTCGGTCGACTGCGTGCGGATCACGGCGGTCGGACCGAGCGAGGGACCGCCGACATTGTGCGACGCCGGTGCGACCGGTTCGCGCGATCCCGTCTGCAGCGCGGGCACGGACACGCACGAGCACAGGGCCAGCGCAGCGGCAGCGGCACAGAAAGCGGCCGCCTGTCGGTGCGGCCGCCGTCCGGCGAATCCGTCGGTCCGATGAATCTGGGGCATGGTCGGCCTTTTGGCTCACGGTCGGCGTGAGATTCCGCAACGGTGCACTGCGTCGGTGAAGTCCGCCTGGCGCACAGCGGAGGGTGAAGGCGCCGTGATGCGTGGCGGTGCGCACCCGTCAGCTCGTGAATCGGCAGAATCGGCACGGTCGCTCCAGATTTTCCGGATTGTGCGACCGGCAGCATCAGGAGAACAGCAGCTCGATGTCCTCGACTGACAGATCCTTCAGGCCACCGCGGCTTTCCTGCAGAATGGCTTCGGCCAGTTGCTTTTTCTGTTCCTGAAGCTGGCTGATCTTTTCTTCGACGGTGTCGCGGGTGATCAGCCGCAGGGCCATCACGTGGCGAGTCTGGCCGACGCGGTGCGCACGGTCGATCGCCTGGGCTTCGGCGGCCGGGTTCCACCACGGATCGAGCAGGAACACGTAGTCGGCGGCGGTGAGGTTGAGCCCCAGACCTCCGGCCTTGAGACTGATCAGGAACAGGCGGCAATCGGGGTCGTTCTGGAACTGTTCCACGACGGCCTTGCGGCGGCGCGTCTGGCCGTCGAGATAGGCGTAGCGGATGCCTCGTTGCTCCAGCTCGCGGCGGACGATGGCCAGGAAGCTGGTGAACGTCGAGAACACCAGCGCCTTGTGGTCCTCTTCGATCAGCTCTTCCAGGTAGGGCAACAGGACTTCGAGCTTGGCGGCCGGTTGTTCGATCTGTGATTCGTCCAGGAGGGCGGGGTGGCAGGCGGCCTGGCGGAGGCGGAGCAGAGCTTCCAGGACGTGCATCCGCATCCGTCCCAGACCGGAGCGGCGGATTTTGCCCAGCAGCGATTCGCGATAGTAGTCGCGCAGCTCGTCATAGCGGCGGCGCTGCTCCTCGGGCATTTCACAGTAGATGGTCTGCTCGATGCGGTCGGGGAGTTCGGAGGCCACGGCGGCCTTGGTGCGCCGCAGGATGAACGGCCGCAGGCCGGCGGCCAGCAGTCGACGCACGTCCTCCCGTTCGGGATGCGCGGCGAAGGTTCGAAAGACGGTGCTGCGGCCGAGCATTCCGGGATTGAGGAATTCGAAGATCGACCACAGGTCGCCGATGTGGTTCTCGATGGGCGTGCCGCTGAGGGCGACGCGGTGTCGTGCGCTGAGCACGCGGGCCGCCTTGGCCGTCTGCGATCCGGCGTTTTTGATGGTTTGGGCCTCGTCCAGCACCACGTAATCGAAGGGAATCGTCCGCAGCTCCAGCGCGTCCCGCCGCAACGTGCCGTAGGTGGTCAGCACCACGTCCGCCTTGGGCAGTTTGCCCAGCAGGCGTCCGCGGTCCAGTCCGGTGTACTGGATGACCTTCAAGTGCGGCGTGAACCGCTGCAATTCCTGTCGCCAGTTGAACAACAGCGACCGTGGCACGACGATCAGGCTGGGACGCTTGGACGGTGATTTGACAGACGGCTTTTTGCCGCGGCGCTCCGTTTCCCTTTGCCGGCTGTTCCCGGCGGCCGATTCCGGAAGCACCGAGCCGCGCCCGCTGAATTCGTTGGCCCGGTCCTGCAGCAGGGCGAGCAGTTGGACCGTCTTGCCCAGGCCCATATCGTCGGCCAGGCAGCCGCCGAGGCCGAACTGCTGAAGAAACTTCAGCCACGCGAAGCCCTGCCGCTGGTATGCGCGCAGTGTCCCGCGGAACCCCTCCGGTTCGGGCAGGTCGGTTACGCCGGCAAAGGCGCGGAACTGTTCGCGCAGCCGCGCGAAGGTTTCGTCGAAGTCGACGTGGGGTTGGTGCGCCAGCAGAGCGTCCAGGATGCCGGCCTGAGCGGCGGAGAACTGAACGTGCTCTTCGGTCGTCTGGCCCAATTCGGCCAGCAGGCCGAGCCGGTCGATCCATTCCTCGGGCAGCAGACCGAGCGAGCCGTCATCCAGACGTACCGTACGGTCGCCGCGGGCGACGGCGGCCAGCAGTTCCGGTAGCGAGACGTGCGCACCGCCGAAGTCGGCCGTTCCCTTCAGCTCGAACCAGTCCACGCCGGATTCGACACGGAAATGGATTTCGTTCGCCTCGCGCACGGGTTTGTTCTCGGCCAGAACCTCCCACCCGGCGGCGAGCAGTTTTCGCGCCGCATCCGGCAGTGACGCCGCGTCGATTTCCACGTCGTGCCGACCGCGGCGGAAATCGACCAGACGTCGGAAACCCGCATCCTGAAGCTGGCTCCAGTATTCACTTTCCGCCTCACTGTCGCGTAACAGACAGCGTTTCCGTTCCCGCTGGATGACGGCCGAATAGGGGCTGTTCCCCGGCACTTCGACGTCGTCGTACAGGAACGTGACCTCGCCATGCAGCCGTTCGAATCGCCACCGCGTGCTGCGGGGCGAGAGGATCAGCAACCGCGGTCGCGGCCTCAGCCGCACTTCCTCCAGCCGCAGGTGGTCGGGCAGGTCCAGCCGGGGCACGGCCGGCATGCGGAACAGATTCTCGATGAAGCGGTGTTCGTCGCTGACCGGGATCAGGATCGGATCCGGACGGGACAGCACGGCGAACCAGCCGACGTCCACGTGGGGCGACAGCCGGGCGACCCGGTCGGGCAGGAACACCAGTCCGCCGGGGATCACGTGCCGAATCGTCTCCAGCGGGATCCGCTCGTCGCCGCGGACGAGTTCTCCGTACAGCCGCCGTTTGCGGCCGTCCCCGGTTTGAGGCAGCGAGACCATCAGCTCGTATGGCGGCCCGTCGTCCCATTGCAACGGCTGTGATTCCTCGCCGGGTTCGGGCGCGTAGCGGAAGCGGCCGGTGCGGCTCATCAACGGGAAGATCAGCTCGCACAGTTCAAAGGGGACGAAAAACCGGTAAGCGGCCGCGGTCAACTCCGTCTGCTGCGTATGCCAGTTGGATCGCTCCGGCGTGCCGCCGGTGAGGAAGGCCAGGATCCGGCGGTCCTGCAGCAGTTCGATTTCGTCCAGCCGCGTGGGATGGATCCGCAGCGGCTTCAGTTTGCCCCACTGGCCGGTGGCCCGGCGCTGGCGCTGCATGACCTCCACGATGACATCGTCGCGTTCCCGGGAAGCCTTCAGGTCGATCTGGTAGAAGATGTCCCGCTCCCGAGGCCGTTCCCGCGTGCCGCTGCGGGTGGACGGGGGCTGCTGGACCAGCGTCTCGGTCAGGATCCGCTCCCAGGCCGGCAGAGTCCGAGCGGCCGACTTCACTGCGGATCGCCGCCGCGCCACGCGGACCGGGGCGGACGGGCCTTCTTCGTCGTCCAGATCGAGGTCGATGGCGGTGGGCTCGGGAACCGGAGCCAGGAACGGCGGCGGATCGTCCAGATCAAAGCTGCGGTCGATGAAGCCGGCGCGCTCCGCGGCGAGGATCGTTCCCCACAAGTGTTTGCAATAAGCGAACTTGCCACGCTCCGCGGCACAACTGCAATGCATCCGCAGCGGACCTTCACTGCGATCCAGTTGGGTATGGTATTCGATGCCGTCGCGGACCACGGCGAAAATCCGTTTGGGCGTCACGCGGACGATCGACACGCGGTCCGCGTCGACGTAGCTTTCGCCGCGGTAACGGATGTCACCGCGGAAGCGGTCCTTCAACAACGCGCTCAGAGTCACCTACGTCCACCTCGAACTGTGGAATGTGCCACTGCATTCGTCCCAATCGCGTTCCGGTCCGTGCGTCCGCTCGAGGAACGTGGTCTCGCCGGTTCGCCACGGTCCCGGCGGGCGGCCTGCTCCGTCCGCATCGACGGCGTGGTGCGGGCGCTGGACAGTGTGGTGTCCTTTTCCCGCGGGACAAGCAGGAGAATCCGATGCGTGCCGCCGAATGCGCGGCGAAAAGGAATGGAGACGCGACCGGTCCGATGGCGTGCACTTCGTTGCCGACCGGCGGCGACCGCCGTGGCCCGCCGGGGCGGAAAGCCGCCCACTTTACCCGATCCGCCGTCGACGGCAAGCGCGAAACGTCGGCCGGTCGTGGCGGTGACCGTGGGGCGGCGGACAGCCGGGCCGACACGGGCCCGCCGGCCGAAACGGCGCGTTTCGGTCAGCGGCCGCGGCGTTTGCCCTGCTGGTAGAGGTCTTCCATCTCGATCAGCGAGGCTTCCCGGATGTCCTTGCCGCGGGCCCGCAGTTGTTCTTCGATGAATCGGACGCGGCTTTCGAACTTGCGGTTGCTCTTGCGAAGTGCTTCCTCCGGGTTGATGCCCCACCGGCGGGCGATGTTGGCGAGGACGAACAGCACGTCGCCCAGTTCGCTTTCGACGCGTTCGCGGACCGTCGGGTCGGTGAGGTGCACGTCGGGCGTGGGTTCGACGTCGACACTGGCGGGGACGTGGGGGATCTCGGGCGATCCAAACAGCTCGGTGGCCAGTTCGTCCAGTTCTTCGCGGAGCTTGTCGAAGAGCATCTCGCGGTGCGGGAAGTCATACCCGACGCGGGCGGCGCGTTCGGCGATTCGGGCCGCGCGGGCCAGTTGCGGCAGTTCGGCGGGCAGGCCGTCCATGATCGAGCGGCGTTGCTTTTCCTTTTCGCGGCTCTTGACGCGGTCCCAGTGACGCATCACGGCCTGAGGGGAATCGGCCTGTTGGTCGCCGAAGACGTGCGGATGGCGGCGGATGAGTTTCTCGGTGAGCGTGCGGATCACGTCGAGGATGTCGAAGCGTCCCTCGTCGCGGCCGATCTGCGCGTCGAGGACGACCTGCAGCAACACGTCGCCCAGTTCCTCGACGATGGCTGCGTCGTCGCCGCTGTCGATCGCTTCCAGCAGCTCGTAGGTTTCCTCCAGCGTGAACGGCTTGATGGTCTCCAGCGTCTGGGCGCGGTCCCACGGGCAGCCTTCGGGGGAGCGGAGCCGGGCGACGACGTCACACAGGCGGACGAAGGCCTCGGCCAGGGCCCGACGGTCCGGAAGCGTCCCGGTGGTGGCTGGCCGCCGCGGGCGGGAACCCGCGTCGGGACCGGTGTCGGTGCCGTTCTCGGGCGCCTCGGCGGAGGGAACGTCCGTTTCGGTACGTGCGTGTTGTTGCTGGGGGTCGGTCGCCATGATTGTGTCGGTGCGATTCCGGAAGCCGGGGACCGCCTTCCCGTTCGGGGGCCGCGATGGCATCGCGGCGGGGAGCTAGCCCCGACGGGAAGGTTCTTCGAGTTCGCGTTTGAGTTCCTTGAGGGTCTGCAGGGCGTCTTCGGGTGACAGTTGTTCGACCGGGACGTCGCGGAGCTGGTCGAGTACCGGGTGGATTTCGGGGAACAGCAGCAGTTGTCGCCGGCGGCGCGGCTTGGGGCGCGGGGGGATCTTGGTGCGGCCGCGTTCGTCGACGTGATCGGATTCCAGCGTCCGCAGGATCACCCGGGCGCGTTCGATGATGCTCAACGGCACGCCGGCCAGCTGTGCCACGTGGATCCCGTAACTTTTGTCGGCCGCGCCGGGCACGATGCGATGCAGGAAGTAGATGCGGTCGCCCTGTTCGCGGACGGCGACGTTCCAGTTGCGGGCTCCGGTGAGCGATTGCGTCAGGGCGGTCAGTTCGTGGTAGTGGGTGGCGAACAGAGTCCGGCAGCCGATCACGTCGTGCAGGTACTCGGTGATGGCCCAGGCCAGGGAGATGCCGTCGTAGGTGCTGGTTCCGCGGCCGATTTCGTCGAGGATCACGAGGCTGCGCCGGGTGGCGGCGTTGAGGATGCGGGCGGCTTCTGTCATTTCGACCATGAACGTGCTCTGGCCGCGGCCCAGTTCATCGCTGGCGCCGACGCGGGCGAACACGCGATCGGCGATGCCGACCCGCGCGGCCCGGGCGGGAACGAAGGAACCCATCTGGGCCAGAATGACGGTCAGAGCCGCCTGGCGGATGTAGGTGCTTTTGCCGGCCATGTTCGGGCCGGTGATGATCTGGATGAAGCCGTGGCGGTCTCCCACGGTCACGTCGTTGGGGACGAACTGCCCGGTGGGCTGCAGGCGGTCGAGCACGGGGTGGCGGCTGTCTTTCAATTCCAGGATCGGTTCCTCGACGATCTCCGGGCGGCTGTACCGCTGGTGCACGGCGAGCGTCGCCAGACCGCAGAGGACATCCAGTTCGGCCAGCGTTTCGGCGGTCCGCTTCAGGCGCAACGTCTCCAAGGCGACGCGTTCACGCAGATCGTGGAACAGTTCCTGTTCCAGTGACCTGGCCTGATCCTCGGCCCGCAGCAGTTTCTCTTCGTGCCGCTTCAGTTCGGGGGTGACGAAGCGTTCCTGGTTCTTCAGCGTCTGCTTGCGGATGTAGTCTTCGGGAACCTTGGCGGCATGTGTGGCGGTGACTTCCAGGTAGTAGCCGAAGACGCGATTGAAGCCGATTTTGAGGTTCGGGATGCCCAGGCGTTCGGCCTGCTGGGCCTGGTATTCGGCCAGCCACTGCTTTCCACCGCGGGCCAGATCGCGCAGCTCGTCCAGCGCGGCGTTGTAGCCTTCGCGGATGATGCCGCCTTCGGTGGTCAGTGTGGGCGGTTCGTCGACCAGGGCGGCGGCGAGGTCCCGGTGGATTTCTTCGCACAGGTCCAGCCGCTGTTCCAGCTCACGCAGTCGCTGTGAACGACGGCCGACCAGCCGGGCCTTCAGCGCCGGCAACAGCCGCAGCGTGGCCCGCAACGCGCCCAGATCGCGGGGGGACGCGCGGCGGGTGGCGATCCGGGCGGTCAGCCGCTGCAGGTCGTACGTTTGCTGCAGCCGCTGGCGGAGTTCGCGGCAGAGGGCCTGATCCTGCACGAGTTCTTCCACGGCGTCGAGGCGGTGTTCGATCCGCGTGCGATCGGTCAGCGGATTCGAAAGCCACTCGGCCAGCAGTCGTGCTCCCATCGGTGTGACGGTTTCGTCGATCACCGACAGCAGACTGCCCTCCCGGCGGCCTTCGCGGATGGTGTGGGTCAGTTCGAGACTGCGACGGGTGGCTTCGTCGATGATCAGGTGTGTGCCCGGCCGGTACTGCTCGATCCGCTCGATGTGGGACAGTTCCGATTTCTGTGTTTCGCGGACGTACTCGATCAGCGCACCGGCGGCGGTGACGCCCGGAGATTCGGGGTCGACGTCGAAGCCTTCCAGGGTCTGAGTGCCGAAGTGCTTCAGCAGCGATCGTCGCGCCGTTTCGGGATCGAAGGCCCCGGCCGGTCGTTCGGTCATCACGGCGCCGAGGTTGCGCAGCAGCAGCGGGAGTTGCCCGGATGGCGCGGCGTCTTCGCTGACGAGCACTTCGGCCGGGCGGATGCGGGCCAGTTCGTCGGCCAGCGCGTCCGCCGGTACGGTGGTGACGTGGAATTGGCCGGTGGAGAGCTCCAGCCACGCCAGTCCGACCGCGCTGCGCCGCTGTGGGGCGATGGCCGCCAGGTAGTTGGTCTGCCGCGGATCCAGCAGCGCTTCGTCGGTCAGCGTTCCCGGGGTGACGATCTGCGTGACTTCGCGCTTGACCAGTCCCTTGGCCTTCTTGGGGTCTTCCATCTGTTCGCAGATGGCGGCGCGGAACCCGGCGCGGATCAGTTTCTGCAGGTAGCTTTCCAGGGCGTGGTACGGAAAGCCGGCCATCGGGATCGGGTTGGGCGATCCCTTGTCGCGGCTGGTGAGCGTCAGTCCCAGCGTGCGTGCGGCGATTTCCGCATCTTCGTAGAACAGTTCGTAGAAGTCGCCCATGCGGAACAGCAGCAGCGAGTCGGGGTGCTGCCGTTTCACCTCCAGATAGCGTTCCATCATGGGCGTGAGTTTGCGTTCGGCGTCGCTCATCCGTTGCTTCGATTCCCCGATCGGTCCGCGATGTCGAGGCCGCCGGCGGTCGGCAGCGAGGCGATTGGTGGACGGGGCGGCGGACCGCCGTCGCCCCGGAAGCGGGGTAATCGTAAGCGCCGCGATGGCGGTGCGGAACCGAGCGGTTCAAACTCGTCTGGACGGATGCCGGACCGTTCGGTGTAATCCCCGGCTCGATGAGCGGACGAGGAGGCCGACGGCGCGCCGGTCGAACCCGTGAAACCACCGGGCGCGGACCATCGATGGCTGCAGGGACCGAAGCCGTCCATGGCCGACGTCCCGCCGGTGAGGCGACGACGCCGGGGCGCGGTGCGGTCGGCGGGGCCGATGCGGTCGGGGATCGCCAAGACTGTTCAAGGATGAACTCGTGGGCGGACTGGAGCGGCTGATTCCCTTCGTGTGGCGGTATCGGCGGCGGGTTGCGCTGTCGGTGGCTTGTGCGCTGGTGGTGGCGGCGTTCTGGGCGATCAACCTGTCGTTCACGTTCCTGATCGTGAAGGTGCTGCTGCAGGGGCAGGACCTGCGGCAATATGTGCAGGGACAGATCGCAGCGGCCGAATCGGCGATCGACGTTCATTCGCGGCAACTGGATCGGGTGTCGGCCGCACTGGAGGAACTGGAACGGCGCGGAGGCGGATCCGCGCTGGAGTCCGATGCGGCGTACGACCTGCTGCGGGAGCAGGCGCGGCAGCAGCGGAAACTGGCGGAAGCGACACGCAAGGCGTACGTGCTCAACGCTGTGGACCGCTGGGTGCTGCAGCGGTTGCCCGACGACCAGTTCGACGTGTACGCGGTGATTCTGGCGGCGCTGTTCGTGTGCACGTGTCTGAAGGGGGCGTGCCTGTATCTGCAGGACGTGATCGTCGGGAGCGTGGTGCATCTGGTGTCGCTGAGCATTCGCCGGGAGTTCTTCCGCCGGCTGCTGCGGTTGGACTATCACACGGTGACCAGCGAGTGCGGCCATTCGGAATTCATCTCGCGATTCACCAACGATCTGACGGAGCTGCAGGCCGGCCTGACGCTGCTGGGCGGGAAGGTGGTCCGGGAGCCGTTGAAGGCGGCGGCGTGTGTCGTGTTCGCGTTCTACATCAACTGGCGGTTGACGCTGCTGGCGGTGCTGTTCGTGCCGGTGATCGGGGGGGTGTTCTACCGGTTCGGGCGGGCGATGAAGCGGGCCAACCGGCGGACGCTGGAGGCGATGGCGTCGCTGTGCCAGGTGCTCGCCGAGACGCTCCGCGGCTTCAAGGTCATCACGGTCTTCCAGCAGCAGCGACAGCATCGGCTGAAATTCCACCGTGAAAACAGGAAGGTTTTCGTGGAGTCGATGGGTGTGGTGCAGGTCGATTCGGCGACCAGCCCCACTACCGAACTGATGGGCATGATCGCGGTGTTCCTGGCGGTCCTGCCTGGTGCCTACCTTGTGCTGCGGCAGACGACGGAAATCTGGAACATCCAGTTGGCCGCGCACGTGATGGACATCGCGCAGCTTTCGACGATGTATGCCCTTTTGGCCGGGGTGCTTGATCCGGTGCGGAAAATGTCGTCGCTGTATACGCGGCTGAAGCGGTGCTCGGCCGCGATCGAGCGGGTGTTCGCGGTGATCGACCGCCAGCCTTCGATCGTCGATCCACCGCGTCCACTGCCGGTACCGCGGCCGATCCGGGAGATCCACTTCGACAACGTCACCTTCCAGTATCGCGCAGCGGATCCGACGCAGCAGCGGCCGCCGGTGCTGCGGGACGTGAATCTGCGGATCCGCGCGGGCGAAGTGGTGGCGGTGATCGGCGAGAACGGATCCGGCAAGTCCACTCTGCTGAATCTCGTACCGCGGCTGTACGACCCGGACTTGGGCGCGGTGCGGATCGATGGCACCGACATCCGTCGGTTCCGACTGCGCGACTTGAGGACGCGGATCGGGCTGGTCACGCAGGAGGTGATCCTGTTCGACGACACGATCGCCAACAACGTGCGGTACGCCAAGCCCGATGCCACCGACGCCGAGGTCCGCGAGGCGTTGCGGAAGGTGCATCTGCTGGACTTCGTCGAGTCGCTGCCGGAAGGAATCCATTCGTCCCTGGGCAAGCACGCCGATGCCCTTTCCGGAGGCCAGCGGCAGCGCTTGACGCTGGCCCGGGCCCTGCTGCCGGACCCGGAGATTCTGATTCTGGACGAGTGCACCGCCGCGGTGGATGCCAAAGGCGAGGAGGAGATTTTCCGCACGCTGCGGGACGTCGTGCCCGGCCGCACCTGTCTGATGGTGACGCATTCGATCACCCCCGCAGTGCTGACGCTGGCCGAGCGGATCGTGGTGATGTCCGAGGGCCGGGTGATTGCCGATGGCGACCATCGCACGCTGATCGACGATTGTCCGACTTACCGCCGGCTGTACCATGCCCACCGTCGGTCCGACGAACACGTCGCACCGCCGGCGACAGTTGCAGACGCCGCAAGCGTGCCGGAGCCGCACGGCACGGCGGACACCTGGCGGGGCGGGGCCGGCAATGGCGAGTCTGCGGCGTCGGGGGCGGCCGCGGGCCGGACGGCGGCGGCGTCGGCCGACGAACGTGCCGCCGGCGCGGCGGATTCCGGCCGGACGGCGGCGGACGATGGCGTGATTCCGTTCCGGCGTGGGATCGATCCGTCCGGCGCGGACGAGCGGCCGCCGATGCGGCGGGCCGAACCGTGAGCCGTTCCTTGCCGGGCGATCTTTGAGCCGTACGGCCGTTCGGGGGGCCGTCCTGGGCGTGTGGTTGTTGGGCAGCGAGCCCCTTCATGCTGGCGATTCGATTGCAGCAGGTGACGAAGATCTACCGCCACCGAGCGGTCGAAGTGCGCGCCGTTGATGGTGTGACCGCAGACGTGGCGGCCTACCAGTTCACGGTGATCACCGGCCCCAGCGGCAGCGGCAAGTCGACGTTGCTGCAGCTGATCGGAGCGCTGGATCGGCCGAGCAGCGGGCGAATCATCGTGGCCGGCCGGGATCTGTCCCGGCTGACGCCGCGGGAACAGGACACGTACCGCCGCGAGCAGGTCGGCTTCGTGTTTCAGGACTTCAACCTGCTTTCGAACCTGACGGCGCTGGAAAACGTGCTGGTGCCGTTCTTGCCGGTGGGGATCACGGCCGAGCAGCGGCGCCGGGCGGAGCGATTGCTGGGCGAGCTGGGGCTGGCGGACCGGATGACGCACAAACCGCGGGAGCTGTCCGGCGGCGAACAGCAACGGGTGGCGATCGCCCGCGCCCTGTTGAAGGATCCGGACGTGATCCTGGCGGACGAGCCGACCGGAGAGCTGGACTCCGAGACGGGGCGCCAGGTCTTCGCGCTGCTGCGCCGTCTGTGCCACGACCGCCGCACCACGGTCGTGGTGATCACGCACGACCGGTCGCTGCTGGAATCCGGGGACCGCATTTTGCAGATGCGGGACGGACGGCTGGTCGGGGAGGTCCCGGCCTGCGGAGGCGTCGGAGAGCCGGCGGCTGCCGCGGACGAACGCCCGCCGCAATGAGCGGCGCGGAGCCGCTCGATCGCCGGACCGCGTTGCGGCCGAGCGGGGCGTGCGCCGGCCGACCGCCGCCGTTGCGCGGTCGAATGCCCTTTGCAGGGCGGGTCACTTCATCGGCGAATAGTCGGTGGGGATCAGAAACTGACGCTGGACTTTCTTGACGATCGGGCCGTTCTCGCGGGATTTGGCGAACACCCGCTTCCACTCCGGATCGTCACGAAACGCGGCCCAGGATTTTTCCGCCGCTTCCAGACTGCGGTGGGCGATCAGATAGACCAGGGTGTTGTCCTTGAGCTTTTCGTCGACCGGAGTCCAGTAGGCGACGTTGCGGATCCCGTGCTTTTCGAAGATCCGCATGGTGTGTTCGCGGAACCGCTTGTGCAGGTCCGGCAGTTTCCCCGGATGCGTGGTGTAGGTGCGCAGTTCGTAGACCCACGTTTGCGGTCGATTCTGGTCGGCCGTGGCGGCACCCAGACGCCAGCCGATGGCCACGCCGATAACCCCGATCAGGGTGCCTGCCATCCAGCCACGGGTGATCGTCGATCGCCGTATCATGACTCGTCTCCCAATGCGTTTTGGAATCGTGTAGCGACTCGTCGGATGCCGGCTCCGACCGGACGTCCGGAGCGCTCGTCGCCGGAGCGGGGAAATTACAACGAGTGCCCGAGCCGCCGTAAAGGAACAGTCGGGGTGGGCTTTGTGTCGCGCGTGGCGGCGGGCGGCCGCGGTGCCGGTGCTGGCACCGCGCCTGCAGGCCGCGGGCGCAGGCGGCCGACGGCGTGACGTCACCAGACGGGGAGCCGTGGTTTTTCGCAGCGGCCGGGAAGGAAACAACGGCGCAGCGGATCCAGGCGGCGCCGGCGGCGCGGCCGATTTCTGCGGGCGGCCCAAAGAGGG
>RFHO01000133.1 GCA_003696385.1 Planctomycetota bacterium
GATCAGGAGGCCCACACGCGGCCGTCGAATCGCTCATGGGTGGACGGGAGCGGCCGAATGCCCCGTGGCGGTTCGGCGACGCGCCGCGGAGTGTGTCCCGGGAATCCAACGGCTGCAACGGTGGGTGACGTCGACTGGCGAACGCCGGGCTCGGCAACGCCAGATTGAAGGGTGCGGCGGACGCAACCGGGTTTGAGGGAGCTTGGGGTGTCGCACGACCGAAGTGAAGAGATCGAATCCATGGAGGCGCCCGACGGCTTGTCCGGCGGCGGTGTGGATAGGCCGGGCGAGGCCTCTCTTCCGTCTCGGGATGACAAGCGTGCGGGGCACGACGAGCAGTGGGTGTGGCCGGCGACTCTGGTGGACGAGACCGGCAAGGCATGGCCGCCGCTCGATCACTCGCCGGCACCCGAGGAGGTGGTTCGCTGGCGACGACGTGTCGTGTTCGCCAACGACCCCGCGACCGTGCGCCGTCGGTGGCGACTTTCGGTCCTGTTGTTCGTTGCAACGGCACTGACGACGTTCCTGGCGGGAATGATTCCGGGAGCGGGTGTGGTCAACCCGGTGGCCTTGTGGGAGCTGCCCGGCGAGCTCCGCAGCGCTTTGTACTGGAATGGACTGCAGTATTCGGCGGCGGTGATGGCGATCCTGGTGTGCCACGAGATGGGGCATTTCCTGCAGTCGGTGCGGTACCGCGTGCTGGCTTCACCGCCGTACTTCATTCCGATGCCGATCACGCCCTTCGGCACGATGGGAGCGGTGATCGTGCAGGGGTCGATGTTTGCCAACCGGCGGATCCTGTTCGATATCGCGGTCAGCGGGCCACTGGCGGGGCTGGTGGTTGCACTGCCGGTGACCGCCGTCGGGCTGGCTCAGAGCGGCTGGTTTCCTGTGCCGGAGGACTATTCGGGGGTGGTCTACGGAGATCCGCTGATCATGCGGTGGATGGCAGTGTGGATTCACGGCCCGCAGCCCCCCGGCCATGAGCTGGCGCTGAATCCGCTGCTGTTTGCCGGTTGGGTGGGCATCTTCGTGACGGCGTTGAATCTGATTCCGATCGGTCAGCTCGACGGGGGACACATCCTTTACGCGTTGATCGGTCGGCGGTCGCGATACGTCGTGCGGACGGTGATCGTGTTGGCGGTGGGATACATGGTTGCGTCACAGAATTTTTCGTATGGACTGTTGCTGGTGCTTCTGTGGGTTTTCGGGATCCAGCATCCGCCTACGGCGGACGATTCGGTACCGTTGGGTTGGGGGCGGAGGTTGCTGGGCTGGTTGACACTGAGTTTCATCGTGGTCGGATTCACACCGGATCCGATTCGCCTGCAAGCTCCGTGAGCGGGTCGGGAATGTCGAACGCCCGATTGCGTGCTGCGGCGGGCGCTTGACGTTGGTCGATCGGCAGATTTAGTATGTCGGGCTCCGCCGCACCGCCATGCGGTGACCGAAACGGCGAAACGTCGGGCGGCGGGATGGCGGTGCATATCCCGCCGACCCGCTTCGAAGGGACGACGCGGCCGCGACGTCGTGGTGAGGTGGGGCGGGCACCCGGCTCCGCCTTTCGATGGTATGATGTGCCGGTGCGCCGGAGCGATCCGCTCAGCGGCGTCCGCCGGGCTGCGGGCGCCATCGCCGGGGAGCGTTCGGCGAGATCGCTTTCAAGTCTTTTTCGCGCAAGGCGACAGGTTTCGCTTCGGATTCCGGTCGGCGGGATGCGGGTGTCGGTGTTTCCGATGGCCGCCGAATTGCGGCGCGCAGGGCGTGTTCTACGGCTTGCGGTGTGCGCTCGCGTCGGGGCCGTTTCGCGCCATGGTGCGTCAGATTTCAGGCAGAGGTGGATTCGAGGATGGCAGGACGACCGTTGTACCAGCCGGAGTGTCCGATCGGTTTGTACGATCCGCGGTTCGAACACGATGCCTGCGGTGTCGGCTTCGTGGCGCACGTGAAAGGGCGTCGTTCGCGGCAGATCATCGATGACGCCGACCGGATGCTGCGGCACATGACGCATCGTGGGGCTTGCGGCTGCGAGAAGAACACCGGCGACGGCGCGGGCATCCTGACCGCTCTGCCCTACGAGTTTCTGAACCGGGTGGCGGAAGACGAGCTGAAGGTCGAATTGCCCCCGCGGGGTCACTACGGAGTTGGGATCGTCTTTTTGCCCACCGATCCGGCGGAACGGCAGACCTGCAAGGAAACGGTCAACCAGATCATTGCCGAACAGGGCCAACGACTGCTCGGCTGGCGTCCGGTTCCGACGGATGCCGACGGTGCCGACATCGGGCCCACGGCTCGCGCGGCCGAGCCGGTGATCGAACAACTGTTCGTGGCCGCGGCCGACGGGCTGGACCAGGAAGCGTTCGAGCGGCAGTTGTTCGTGATCCGCAAGTATGCCAGTCACAAGCTGCGCAACAGCACGCTGAAGCAGGCTTTGATGTTCTATGTGTGCTCATTGTCGACCAAGGTGTTGGTCTACAAAGGCATGCTGACGCCCGAGCAGTTGTTCCGGTACTACGAGGACCTTCGCGCGCCGGACTATCTGAGTCATCTGGCGATGGTCCACTCGAGGTTTTCGACGAACACGTTTCCGAGCTGGGATCGCGCGCAGCCGAACCGGTTCATGGCGCACAACGGCGAGATCAACACGTTGCGGGGCAACACCAACTGGATGTTTGCCCGTCAGGGGGTGATGCGCAGCGATCTGTTCGGCGAGGACATCGAGAAGTTGTTCCCGATCATCGAGCCTCACTGTTCCGACAGCGGCAATTTCGACAACGCCCTGGAGATGCTGTACCACAGCGGCCGGACGCTGCAAGAGGCAGTGATGATGATGATTCCGGAGGCGTGGCAGAACCATCATGCCATGCCGGACGAGAAGCGGGCCTTCTATGAGTACTACTCCGCGTTGCAGGAACCGTGGGATGGTCCGGCTTCGATTTCGTTCACCGACGGGCACTACATCGGGGCCGTGCTGGACCGCAACGGGCTGCGCCCCAGCCGGTATTACCTGACGCACGACGATCGCGTGATCATGGCCAGCGAGGTGGGTGTGCTGGAGGTGGCTCCGTCGAACGTCAAGGAGAAGGGGCGGTTGCAGCCCGGGCGAATGTTTCTGGTGGACTTCGAACAGGGGCGGTTGATCCCCGACGAAGAGCTGAAGCACGACGTCGCCACCCGCCGTCCGTATCGACAGTGGTTGAAGCGGCAGAAGCTGGAACTGGCGGAGTTGCCGCGGGCGGAGACCCCCGAACCGCTCGAGCCGGAGGACCTGCTGCGCAAGATGCAGGCGTTCGGCTACACGACCGAGACGCTGCAGTTCATGCTCATTCCGCTGATCCACGTGAAGAAGGATCCCATCGGCTCGATGGGTGAAGACGCGGCGCTGGCGTGTCTGAGCGACCATCCGCGGATGCTGTACGACTATTTCAAGCAGCTCTTTGCGCAGGTGACCAATCCCGCGATCGATTCGATCCGGGAAGAAGTGATCATGTCGCTGGAGTGCTTCATCGGTCCGGAAGGCAATCTGCTGGAGACGACCGAGGAACAGTGTCACCGGCTGGCGGTGCCGCACCCGATTCTGACCAACGAGGAGCTGGCGGCGCTGAAGCATCTGGACTACCGCGGCTGGCGGACGCGGACGATCGACATCACCTATCCGCGGTCGGAAGGGACGGCGGGCCTGGTGAAGGCTCTCGACCGCATCTGCGAGGAGGCGGTTGCGGCGATCGAAGCCGGCGAGAGCCTAGTGATCCTCTCGGATCGCAATGTGGGGCCCGACCGGGTGGCTGTGAGTTCGTTGCTGGCCTGCGGAGCGGTGCATCATCACCTGGTCCGCAACGAGCTGCGGACGCGGATCGGCATCGTTCTGGAGTCGGGCGAGGCGCGCGAGGTGCACCATCATTGCCTGCTGACCGGCTACGGTGCGGATGCCATCAATCCGTATGTTGCCTTCGAGGCGCTCGCGCAGGCGCGTCGCGACGGACTGTTGGACGAATCGTGGACGGATGAAGCGATCGTGGCAGCCTATCGCAAGGGCGTGGCCAAGGGCATGCTCAAGGTGATGGGCAAGATGGGGATCTCGACGCTGCAGAGCTACAAAGGGGCGCAGATTTTCGAGGCAGTCGGACTGAACGACGAGGTCATCGATCGCTGCTTCGCTGGGACGCCGAGCCGGCTGAAGGGCGTGGGCTTCGACGTGCTGGCCGAAGAAGCGCTGCGGCGGCACGAGCTGGCGTATCCCACGCGAGAGACGGTTCCCTCGAGCGTGCTGCCGAATCCCGGCCTGTTCGCGTGGCGAAAGTCCGGCGAGGCCCACAGTTGGGACCCGTACGCGATCGCGGACCTGCAGTACGCGGCACGGACGAACGATCGGGACGCCTACGAGCGGTTCGCACGGCGGGTCAACGAGTACAGCAATCGCAAGTGTTTCCTGCGTGGCCTGCTGAAATTCAAGCCGCGGACGCCGATTCCGCTGGAGGAGGTCGAGCCGGCCAGCGAAATCGTCAAGCGGTTCTGCACCGGTGCGATGAGCTTCGGTTCGATCTCCAAGGAAGCGCACGAGACGCTGGCCATCGCGATGAACGAACTGGGCGGTCGCAGCAACACCGGCGAGGGAGGCGAGGACTACGAGCGTTTTCGGCCGCAGCGGCTGCCGGACGGTCGGATCATCAGCAAACGCTCGGCCATCAAGCAGGTGGCCTCCGGCCGCTTCGGCGTGACGTCGTACTACCTGGCGAACGCGGACGAGCTGCAGATCAAGATCGCTCAGGGGGCCAAGCCGGGCGAGGGTGGCGAACTGCCCGGGCACAAGGTGGACCGTGTGATCGCCTCGATCCGGCATTCGACGCCCGGCGTGGGCCTGATCAGCCCGCCTCCGCATCACGACATCTATTCGATCGAGGACCTGGCGCAGCTCATCTTCGACCTGAAGAACGCCAATCCCAAGGCGCGGATCAGCGTGAAGCTGGTTTCGGAAGTCGGGGTCGGTACGATCGCCGCCGGTGTGGCCAAAGGCCACGCGGACAACATCCTGATTTCCGGGACCGAGGGCGGCACCGGGGCGTCACCACTGACGAGCATCAAGCACGCGGGGCTGCCGTGGGAGCTGGGCATCGCCGAGACGCACCAGGTCCTGGTGATGAACGATCTGCGCAGCCGTGTGTGCCTGCAGACCGACGGCCAGTTGAAGACCGGGCGGGACGTGGTCATCGCAACGCTGCTGGGAGCCGAAGAATACGGCTTTTCGACGGCGCCGCTGATCACGCTGGGCTGCATCATGATGCGCAAGTGCCACCTCAATACGTGCCCGGTCGGAATTGCGACCCAGGACGAGGAACTGCGCAAGAAGTTCACCGGCAAGCCGGAGTACGTGATCAACTATTTCCTGCTGGTCGCCGAGGAAGTCCGGCGCATCATGGCGGAGCTCGGCTTCCGCACGATCAACGAGATGGTCGGGCGGGTGGACGTGCTGGATGTGGACGAGGCGGTCGATCACTGGAAGGCCAAGGGCCTGGATCTGACACCGATTCTGACTCCGGCCCCGAAGCCTCATCCGAACGTCGAAGTGTACTGCACCCGCGACCAGGATCACGGGCTGGATGCGGTGCTGGACCGGCGCCTGATTCAGGCCTGCAAGCCGGCGCTGGAGCACGGCGAACGGGTGGAGCTGGACGTCGAAATCCAGAACATCGACCGTGCCACGGGAACGATGCTCAGCTACGAAGTCTCCACGCGGCACGGTTGGAAAGGACTGCCTGACGACACGATCCACATCAAGCTGCGTGGCTCGGCCGGACAGAGCTTGGGGGCCTGGTTGGCGCCGGGGATCACGCTCGAAGTCGAAGGCGACGCGAACGACTATGTCGGCAAGGGCCTTTCCGGAGGACGGATCATCATCTACCCGCCGGCGGATTCATCGTTCGAACCTTCGGAGAACATCATCATTGGGAACGTGGCGCTGTATGGCGCGATCGACGGCGAGGCGTACTTCCGCGGCCGCGCTGCGGAACGGTTCTGCGTGCGGAACTCGGGGGCGCACGCCGTGATCGAGGGGGTGGGGGATCACGGCTGCGAATACATGACCGGCGGCCGGGCGGTGATCCTGGGACCGACCGGCAGGAACTTCGCGGCCGGCATGTCGGGTGGGATCGCGTACGTGTACGATCCGGACGGCGTGTTCCCGGACAACTGCAATCAGGAAATGGTGGAACTCGAGTCGCTCGACGATCCGAAGGAAATCGCCGAGGTCCGGGCAATGATCGAGAAACACCGGGAATACACCGGTTCGGACGTGGCAGCGGCCATCCTGGAGGATTGGGACGAGGCGGTGCGTCTGTTCGTGAAGGTCATGCCGATCGACTACAAAAGGGCGCTGGCGGAGCTGGCTCGCGAGCAGGCGGCGCACGCCGCCGGTGCGCCCGTGGGGAGTGCGACGGCGATGCGTTGATTGCCGCACCGGGTCGTGATGCACTGCCACGATCGGCCGGCCGGCTTTGCCTGTGACCTGCGATTCCTGTGCGTTCGACGGCGGCTGATCCGTCCCGGATCCGGGAAACTCTGCCGGCCGCGGCCGTAGCGATCCACGGCGAGTGCAGTCACGGCCGCACGGTTCGACCGTCCGGTAGACGGCGTGAAGGTGGTTGCACGCGTCGGGACCAAAGGAACCGATCGGTTCTGCAATTCGTGTACGAGGACCAAAGCTGCGATGGGCAAGCCCACAGGGTTCAAGGAATTTCCGCGGAAGGCGGCGGCGTACAAGGATCCGCTGGAGCGGATCCGTAACTGGGACGAGTTCGTTATTCCGCCTTCGGAAGACGAGCTGGTGGTGCAGGGCGCGCGGTGCATGGACTGCGGCGTTCCGTTCTGTCACACCGGCGGGCTGATGGCCAACATGGCGGCGGGCTGCCCGATCAACAATCTGATCCCGGAGTGGAACGATCTGGTCTACAACAGGCGCTGGCGTGACGCTCTGGAGCGGCTGCACAAGACCAACAACTTTCCGGAGTTCACCGGACGGGTCTGCCCGGCGCCGTGTGAAGGGTCGTGCGTACTGGGCATCATCGAGCCGCCGGTGACGATCAAGAACATCGAACAGGCCATCATCGACCGCGGTTTTGCGGAAGGGTGGGTTCAGCCGCGTCCGCCGCGGCAGCGCACCGGCAAGAAGGTGGCCATCGTCGGCTCGGGGCCGGCGGGGCTGGCGGCCGCCGCGCAGCTGAACAGCGTCGGACACAACGTCACGGTGTTCGAGCGGGCGGACCGGATTGGTGGGCTGCTGATGTACGGCATCCCCAACATGAAGCTGGACAAGGCGATCGTGCAGCGCCGGGTGGACCTGCTGGCCGCCGAGGGTGTGGAGTTCGTCACCAACACCGAAATCGGCAAGGACGTGCCTGCCGACCAGCTTCGCAAGGACTACGACGCGGTGATCCTGTGCGTGGGGGCGACGCGTCCCCGCGACCTGCCCATTCCGGGCCGCGACCTGAAGGGCGTGCACTTCGCGATGGAGCTTCTGCATTCGAACACCAAAAGCCTGCTGGACTCCGGGCACGCCGACGGCCGCTACATCGATGCCGCGGGCAAGAAGGTGATCGTGATCGGCGGCGGAGATACGGGGACCGACTGCATCGGGACGGTGATCCGCCAGGGGTGCGAGTCGGTGATCAACTTCGAAATCGTTCCACGACCCCCGGATCAGCGGGCGCCCAACAATCCCTGGCCGCAGTGGCCGCGGGTGTTTCGCGTGGATTACGGGCACGCGGAGGCCAAGGCCAAATTCGGCGAGGATCCGCGCAAGTTCTGCATCGAGACGCTCGAGTTTCTGGGCGACGACGATGGGAACCTGCGTGGGTTGCGGGCGTGTCAGGTCGACTGGAGCAAGCCGGTTCCCAATGGCCCGCCGTTCAGCCGCATCGAAGGAACGGAGATGGAGTTCGAGTGCGACCTGGTCTTTCTGGCGCTGGGCTTTCTCGGACCGGAGCCGACGATCGCCGAGCAGTTGGGGCTGGAAACCGACCGCCGGTCGAACTTCAAGGCGGAATACGGCAAGTACGCGACCAACGTGGAAGGCGTGTTTGCAGCCGGAGACTGTCGCCGGGGACAGAGTCTGGTCGTCTGGGCGATCAATGAGGGGCGTGAAGCGGCTCGGGAGTGCGACCGTTACCTGATGGGAAGCACTGTGCTCCCGTGACCGGTCTCCGCGGCGGAATCGGCCCGGGCGTTGCGAACCGTGTGCAGGCTGGGCGGCTCCGGCGGGAGGAGGGGGCGTGTCACGGTTTCGAGTCCTGCTGACGGATCGTGCCTGGCCGGACGCGGAGATCGAACGCCGCGTCCTTGCCGAAGTGGATGCGGAATTGATCGAGGCGCCGCGCGGCGCGACGGCCGAACGGCTGATCGACCTGGCCGCGGACGTCGACGCCATTGGGACGTGTTGGGCGAAGATTCCGCCCGAAGCACTGCGCAACGCTCCGCGATGCCGCATCGTCGCCCGCTTCGGTATCGGACTGGACAACATTCCCGTCGAGACGGCGACCGAGTTGGGCATTGTGGTCACCAATGTGCCGGACTATTGCGTGTCCGAGGTGGCGGACCACACGATTGGACTGTTGCTCGCCGCCGCACGACACATCGCCTTCTTTCATCTGCGGACGAAGCAGGGCGAATACGATCTGCTCGCCGCCGACACGCCCTCTCGACTTTCGCATTGCCGGCTCGGGTTGATCGGTTTCGGGCGGATCGGACGGGCCGTGTTCGAGCGGGCACGTGCGCTGGGGATGGACGTCGTCGCCCACTCGCGGTCCGGCGACCCGCGGGGCACGGATTGCCCGATGATCGGACTGCGCGCGCTGTTGGAGACCTCCCGGTTCGTTTCGCTGCACGTTCCGCTGACCGACCAGACGCGGCGCATGATCGGCCGCGAACAGTTGAGCTGGATGCGTCCCGACGCATGGTTGATCAATACGAGCCGCGGGGCGCTCGTCGACACGGACGCTCTGGAAGAGGCGGTGATCGGGGGCGCGATCGGCGGCGCGGCTCTGGACGTTCATGATCCGGAACCGCCGGACCTGTCCCGGCCGCTGTACCGGGCGGAAAACGTCATCGCCACGCCACATTCCGCGTTCACGTCGCGTGAGGCGCTGGAGGAACTGCGGCACCGGGCCGCGCGTCAGATCGCCGATGCGCTCAGTGGACGCGTCCCCGAAAACGTCGTCAACCCGTCCGTCATTCCCCGTTGGCGGCGCTGAGCTGCCACAAAGCTGCGGGCTCGCGCCCCACCTTCAAAACCGGCATCCGGTCCGACTTCGGTCCCGAATCCGTGAGGCGGCAGAGTGTGCGGCGGTTCGGCCGGCGGCTCCGCCGCGTCGGTGGTCACGATCCGGCGGCTGCCCGTGTCGAAGCCGCGCCCTGCCTTTTGCACCTTTTTCGCCACCAAGCCCGACCGCGCGGTTTGCGGCCTGTCTCGTGCCCGGTCCCTCCGTTCCTCCGTTGATGTCGCCCCGCAGGCGGAACTGCTCGCTGCGCGGCGCGATGGCATCGTTCGGGCGTTCGGACCGGCCGGAGACCGTCGGCGGTCGGCAAGTCGCGTTCGGCGAACGGGGCGAGCACGGTTTCGGTGAGGGCAAAGTCAAATCGCTGGGATCGGGCTGCGAAAATGGGCAAGGTGCGTCGGCGGCGCAGCTTGCGGCTGTGTTGCCGGATGTACGGAATCCGCAGAGTTTGCAAAGTTCGCGGGCGGATCGGCCGATATTAGCGATGACCGGTGCTCTTTTCGTGGAGAGGCCAACGGCGTATTTGCGCCGCGATGCCGGCCCGCAGGTTGCCGGGGACCTGCCCGGGACCGTGGCGAAGCGAACATCCGGGGAACGTCGCCGATCGGCGCGGCGGAAAGCCGCCGGGCCGGCAAACGCCATCAAGGACGAGCTAGCCGATGCGTCGGACGAGTTTGGGAGACGCGGTCCGGGGACTGCTGGCGCTTGCGGTGCTGCTGGCCGGCTGCCGCGGGGGCGAGACGACCACACTGAAGTACCTCGGCGAACGCGATTTGCAACACTACCGTGACGTCGTGCTGCAGCAGGATTTTCCGGTCGAAAGTGAACCGCGGCAGATTCCCGAAACGAAGCCCCCGCACCGGTTGCGGGATCGCTCCAGGGACGAAGTCTGGGATATGACCCTGGAGGAAGCGATCCGGATCTGTCTGGAAAACGCGACGTTTCTGCGCACGCGGAACGCGTTTCTGTCGCCGGCCAACACGTTGTTGCTGCGGCCGGACAACGCGCCGAGCGTGTACGATCCCGCGATCCAGAGCACCGGGTTTCTGTTCAACCAGCGCAGTGTGGAGGCGGCGCTGTCGGACTTCGATGCCCAGGTCTCGGCATCGATGACCTGGGGGCGGGATGAGCGGGTTTCGGAGTCCCGCAACGTCGGCTTTTTCCCGGGGGATGCGCGGATCGAGGAAACCGGTCGGTTTCGCTCGCAGATTCAGAAGACCTTCGCGCACAGCGGGATCTTCAGCATTCAGCACAACTGGGATTATTCGGGACTGAACAACCAGTTCGGCGGGAACCGGCTGTTTCCGTCCCATTTCACGAGCCCCGGGCCGAATACGCCGACTCTGGGCTTCACGTATCGGCAGCCGCTGCTGGCCGGGGCGGGAACGGAATTCACCCGGATCGCCGGGCCGCGCGGCAATGTGCTCAACGGCGTTTCCGGTGTGGCCCAGGGCGTGATGATCGCCCGGATCAATGAGGACATCTCGCTGACGGATTTCCGGATCGCCGTCCGCAACCTGGTCAAGGATGTGGAAGACGCCTACTGGGACCTGTATCTGGCGTACCGTACGTATGACAGTGAGGTGATGGCCCGCAACAGTGCGCTGCGAACCTGGCGCGAGGTTCGGGCGAAGCTGGAAACCGGGTCCGAAGGTGGCGGTTCGGCCGACGAAGCGCAGGCCCGGGACAACTACTACGAGCTGCGGGCACGAGCCGAAGACGCGTTGCACAACATCTACTTCACGGAACTGCAACTGCGGCGACTGATCGGCTTGCCGGTCAACGACGGCAAGATCATCCGTCCGGTCGACGAGCCGGTCGCGGCGGCGTTCGAGCCCGACTGGCGGGTGGCTCTGGTCGAGGCGCTGACCTACCGCGACGAACTCACGCGGCAGAAATGGGCCATCAAGAGCTTCGAACTGCAGCAGAAGGCGGCCAAGAACCTCGTCCGGCCGCAGCTCGATTTCGTCTCCAGCTACTATATCAACGGTTTCGGCGACGTGCTGCTGGGGCCTTCCAACGGGCAGCGATTCCACAGCGCCTATCAGACACTGCTCAACGGCAGCTACACCGGCTGGACGCTCGGCTTCCAGTTCGCCATGCCGTTGGGATTGCGAGCGGCCAATACGCAGCTGCGCAACATCGAGCTGCGGTTGGCCAAGGCCCGGGCGGCGCTGACCGAACAGGAACGCGAAATCGCTCTGGAGCTGGCGTTCGCGTATCAGAACCTCAGCCGGTACTACCAGTTGGCACAGACCAATTTCAACCGGCGTCGAGCGGCCGAGCGGCGGATGCAGGCCTTCGAAGCCGAATACAAGGCGGGCCGCACGACGCTCGATCTGTACCTCCGCTCGCAGATCAGTCTCGCCCAGGCCGAAATCGCGTACTACAACGCGATCACCAACTACAACAAGGCGCTGAACGAGTTCCGTTTTCGCAAGGGCACACTGCTGCGGGACAACAACATTCATCTCGAAGAGGGACTGTGGGATCCCGAAGCGTACATCTTCGCACTCCGCCGGGCCTGGGCACGCACCTATGCCTTCGACGCCGAAAGCCAGATGGACACCAAGCCTGAAGAGATCGCCGTGTGTCCCGTGTGCCGGCAGTTGTTCCTTTCCGGTGAGGCGTTGCAGGAACACCTGGACGAACAACATCCGGAGTCGATCGGAGAACCGCACGCCCCGCCGGCCGAGACTCCGCCCGAACCCTCCGAGCAGGACGTTTCCGGAATGGGGCGCGACGCGAATCCCGCCGAGACTTCTGAACCTTCAGGGGGAAATGCTGCGGGCCCACAGGCCGGCGCCGAGCCGTCCGATGCGGCCGATGCGGCCGAGGCGGCCGAGGCGGCCGAGGCGGCCGAGAGCCCCGCTGAGGAGCCGCGCCGCACGAAGCTGGTGGTCGATCGGCCGAGGGATCCGAAAGACCCCTTCGTGCCGCCGCTTCCCGCCGCAATGCCGTCCGGAGCGAAGCACGCGCTGACACGATCGCGTTCCGCACGCTCGGATGGGTTCCTGCCGCCGGTTCCCGCGTCGTCGCCGGTTGGCGGTCGAAGCCGTGGCCGGCTTGCCGAGCCCGATGGGCTTCGCCGGCCTTCCGCATCCGGTAGCGAGAACTCGGCCGACGTCACCGGTGGACCGGACGCCGTGCGTGCGTCCCGTACGGTCGTTCGTACGCAGCATGTGCAAGGGCCGTCGGATGGCGGTGCAGTGGAAGAGCCACGATTCCTGCCGCCCGTGCCGGTTGGATCGCGGCGCTGAGCACCGCCCCTCCGCCGGCTGGGCGATGCGCTTGCCAGTGCCGACCTCGGCGTCGGAAACACCCCCGCTCGGTCCATTCGCTTGGCCAGGGGCCGTCACCGCACGACAATCGAATCGCCGAACACATTGTGTCGCGCCGCGCCGTGGCTCGCATCGTGTTGTGATCGTGCATGTGCGCACGGAGCCCTTCCCTTGGGCGAGTTCGGCGATCGCCGCGCTCCCATCGGCGGAAGCTTTCGGCGTCATTGCCGCGGTCGTGGATCCTGCGTTCCGGGGACCGGGGCGTGGGGCCGCCGGCGTCGCGCGGTTTCGGTGGAACGTCGGCGAATTGCGGAGCTCGGATTCTTGCGGCGACGCAAACGGGATCACGAGGTGTGCGGGGACTTCCGATGAGAAGCTTGCGAGGCGATACGTGGTGGGATTTCCGGCTGCGGCGGAGTGGCAACGGGTGGCGGAGGCTCGTTCGACGGCTGAGCCGACTTGCGGGGTTCGGGCTGATGTTTTCGGCCGGCGTTTGGGTCGGGATGCTGGGACGCCGCGCCGGCTCGACGGCCCTACAGGTCCCTGCTCAGGCAGCGTTACGGACCGGGCCGTCGGCCGAGACGCGCGGCGGGCGGGTTCGGAGATTGTATCTGGATGAATTCCGGCCACGGTCGGAGCTGCGTGCTGCTCAGCACATCGTTCGGCAGGCACGCTTTCCGTGCGTCAATGTGCATACGCATCCCGGTGGACTGAGTGACGAGCAGATCGACGAGATGGTCCGCGTGATGGACGCGGCCAACATCGCGGTCAGCGTGAGCCTCGATGGTCGGACCGGAGCGAGGCTTTCCGAACACCTGCACCGCCTGACGGCGCGGCACCCGAACCGGTTCGTGGTGTTCGTGCGGATGGATTACGTCGGAGACGGCGATCCCGCGCGGCCGGAGACATGGGACGTCAACCGCCCGGGCTTCGGGCAGCGGATGGCCGATCGCCTCACCGATGCCGTCAAGCGGGGGGCCGTGGGACTGAAATTGCTCAAGGATCTTGGACTGTACCTCCGTGATGCGGAGGGCCGGCTGATTCGTCCGGACGACCCGCGATTCGATCCCGTTTGGCAGCGGGCGGGCGAGCTGAAAGTACCCGTGTTGTGGCACTGCGGCGACCCGGTGGCCTTTTTCCGGCCGATCGACCGGTTCAACGAGCGGTGGGAGGAGTTGTATCGGCATCCCGAGTGGAGCTTTTACGGAAAGGACTTTCCGAAGCATCAGGAGCTGATCGAGGCCCGCAACCGGGTGATCGCGCGGCATCCGAAGACCACGTTCATCTGCGCGCACATGGCGGACATCCCCGAGGATCTGACCCGGCTGGGGCAGTATCTGGACCGCTATCCGAACATGTACGTCGAACTGGCCGCCCGCGTGGCCGAACTGGGCCGCCAGCCGTACACGGCACGCGAATTCTTTCTGAAGTACGCCGATCGGATTCTGTTCGGGACCGACGGTGTGCCGCCGATGTCGGAGCTGATTCCGCACTGGCGGTTCCTGGAGACGTTCGATGAGTACTTCCCGTACGAAGACAACCCGTTTCCGCCTCAGGGATTCTGGAACATCTACGGGATCGGCTTGCCCGACGACGTGCTGCGAAAGGTGTACTACGAGAATGCCGCGCGGCTGATTCCGAAAGTCGGCGAATACGTGCAGGCGTATCGGGAGGCGCGGGCGAGGGGCGGCTGATGGTCCGTGGCGTGACGCAGGCGGACGGTTCTTGCGAACCGATGGTCCCTCACCCACCGGTGGCGGCTCGTGCCGGATCGACGCCCCGAGTGGCGTACCGGCGCGGAAGTACGAGTCATCCACCGTCGGCGGTGGTCGGCTTGGAAACGCCGCTGCATGCGTCGCTTCGCTGGCGGCGCGGATCGTTCAGTCGCTGCGAGCGGCCTCGATGGCCTGCCGGAGCCGGTCCAGCTGACCGAGGTCGACCTGGTCGGCGGCGTGGCGGCGCAGCCACTGGATATCACGGATGGCCCCGTCGTACTGCTCGCCGCGATACCGGAGATACGCCCGGAACGTCCTTTCGGGGACGCTGTCCGGATGGAGGGCCACCAGCGCTTCGACATATCGCAACAACGCGGCTTCGTCTTCGCGCCGCTGTGCGATCCCGATCAGGTTTCGCAGCATGCGTTCGACGATCCGGTCCGGCGGCAATGGCGCGAAGGCGTGTTCGTCCGGTTCCTCTCCGGTGATCGAGCGCGACTTTGCGGCGGCCTGGTCACGTGTCAGGCGCTTGCCGCGGTCGAACACGTCGATCCACACCGGTGGACCCTTGTCCGGCGTATATCGGACAACGAAATGGCCCGGCAGGCCGACTCCGTCGAGTGCCAGTCCGATCCGCCTGCCCAGCTCCGCGTACAGGATCCCCAGCGTGATCGGCAATCCTTCGCGATCGTCCATGACGTCGTTGAGGTAGCTGTTGGCGGGACTGTAGTAGTTCGTGCGTCCGCCGTGAAATCCGAGGTCTTCGAAGAAGTAGCGGTCCAGCATCGCCAGCTTTTCCGCAGCGTTCTTCGTGCCGGCGGTTCTGTTGCGCAGTTCCTCGGCCATGGCTTCGAATTGTCGGACGTACGCGGCGACGTCCAGCTCGGGGTTGTCCAGAGCGGCAACCAACAGCGCCGCGCGGATCAGGTCGGGCGCCGACTCGTTTTCCGGATCGAATATCCTTGCGATCTGTTCCGCGACGGATCGGACGTGAGCGGCTCCCGCGAGCTTGCGGATCCGTTCGGCCTTGCGTTCCAGTCGCCGGGCGTACTCGATCAGCGCCAGCCGGACCCGGTCGTTCGGTTGCGGATGTCGCGCGAGCAGCTCCGGGTCGATGCCCGCTGCGTGGTTCCAGTCCTGCAGTAGTCCGGCGATGGCGGTGATTTCAGCCTCGGTCGGAACCAGCGGCGGAAGGTTGCGTCCGACGCGGAAACTGCGGAATTCGGCTTCCGTTTCGCGGAACTGGCACAGTCCCACCTGTCCGCGGCTGTAGGACTGCACGTCGAAGGTGATCACCCGGTGTCCGTTGCAGTAGCACTCGACGTGCGCACCGCGGATGTGCACACGGAGCGCGTTCCAGTCTCCGGGGCGGTAGGCTTTGCCGGGCACTTCCCGCAGCACACGCCAGGAAAAGACGTCTGGTCCGTCGAAACGGCTGAGCCGCAGCTGACCGCCGGACGGGTAGAAACCGTAATGCCGCATTTCGCCGTCGAAGTGGAACACCAGCCCGGCTGCGCCATCATCGTCGTGCAGCCTGGCCAGAACCTGCACGTCGAATTCGCCGTCGGGAACGCCGCCTTGCCAGATGCACAGAGAACGCCGGCCCAGACCCTCACCGCGTCCCTGCACGTGGATGCGGCCGGCCCGCCGCCGCCAGGAGGCTCCGAAGTAGGTCCGCCATCGCCGCGGGTCCAGTGCACCGATCGTGAGCCACTTTTCGATGGGAATCGGATTGGGTTTTTCCAGCAGCGGCCGCAGCGCAGCGGCGTCGACGGCGAAGCCGAGATTGTCCGACAGCGCAGATTTGAGCGTCAGGATCCCAATCACCTTGCCGTCGGCATCCACGGCGGGACCGCCGCTGTTGCCTTGTTCGATCGGGATGGCCAACTGGAACATCGGTTTGCCATCGATGTCCCGGCGGCCCGAGACGACGCCGGCCACGACGCTCAGCTCCAGCCCCAGCGGATTGCCGATCGCAACCACCGGGCGCCCCGGACGCACCGATCGCGTGTCGGCCAGCGACAGCGCCGGCAGATCCCTGGCCGCGATCCGAACGACCGCCAGGTCCATGGCGCGATCCGTGGCGTGGACCTCCGTCACGTCGAACTTTCGTCCGTCAGCCAGCCGCACGCGAATCGGCCGTGCTTCGCCAATCACGTGCAGGTTCGTTGCGATGAGGCCGTCGGGCGAAACGACGAAGCCGCTGCCCACCCCCAGCGGCCGTCCGTCACGGCCTTCGATCGTGATGACCACGACCGATGGGCGGATGCGATCGGCCAGTCCTTCGATGTCCAGCGCGCGCAACGCGGCTGCCGGTTTCGACGCGGCTGTTTCGTCACCGCGTGTCGGCGTGCCATCGGACACCATGCACGAAAGGATCACCGTCGCCACCACGACCCTCACCGCCGACCGTGCACCGCCGGCGAAAGACGCAGCGCCGGTGAACGGGCGACCTGGCGAACGATGTGGATGCGCGTGCGGTGAACCAGCGGTGACGTCCATCGGAAGATCCTTGTGTGCGGCAGAAAACACCTCGTCGCAGCAGCGCGGGCGGTAATCGTCCGGCGGTGTGCCATGCCCTTCCGCCACGCGCGGGCGCACCAACATTTCCGGGAGCGATCCGGAATCGGTGTGCCGCGTTCGCGGGAGGGTCGTGAGCCGGCGGAGTCACGACTGCGGAACCCGGCCGGCGGTCCGCCGGGGGAAATCCATTCTAGAGCGTCTGGGTGTGCCGGCACACGGTACGTACAGTTGGCCGTGCCCACTCGGTCGCTGGGCAGGATCAGCCGTGTCGTTCTCGATGCAAACGCTGGTATTCCCGGACGAGGAACGCGAGCAGGCGGTTGTTCCAGGAGCGCGCGTCGTTCGGCAGCCGCTGTGAAAACGCGGGCGGATGGGCGCTGTCGCGCAATTCGAGCAGGTAATCAAGCATGGCGGCCCGGTGCTCATCGGAGCCGTTGAGAAAGAAATGCACCCACGCCCAGGCTTCGGCATAGTCGCGGCGATGCATTTCGGCGACGTCGTGAAGGCCTTCCAGCCGTCGCAGGTCGGGTCTCCAGCCGCGGCGGACGGCGTCCAGCAGTTCCCCGATGTATTCGGTGTGCACGGGAGTGCCGGCGTCGCTCGGGACGACCTCAAAGTATTCGGCGAGCCCTTCATCCAGCCACAGGGGGACGTTGCGGAGGGCCGCGTGCAGCAGACCGTGAGTGAACTCGTGCCGCAGATCCTCCCGGATGCGGTCGCCCCAGAACGTGAACACGGCCAGTTCGTCCGCCGTGCCGACGAAATACGCCCGTCGGGGGGGCAGCGACGGATACGCGGTGCGCAGATACCGGCGATAGGCGTCCTCGTCGCCGAACAGGTAGACCACCACCTGACGCTCACCATCGGGCAGTTGCAGTTCGTGTGTGATCCGCTGCTGCAACTGCTGCAGGTCCGTCACCAGCGGATGCTGCAGGCTCAGCCGCACGTCGCTGAGGATCAGCAGACGCTCGGTTTCGACCGAATGGCGTTCGGGCAGTCGGACGACCTGTGTTCGCGCCAACAGGCAGCCGCACAAGCCCAGCGGCAGCAGAACGACGAGCAGCCGGGCGGCGAAGTCTGGCGCGAAACGCGGCTGCGGCGCGGCACCGAACGTGGTATCGGCGCGGGTCGCGCCGTCGGGAGCGTGGGCCGTGCGGGGGCGGCGGCGTGCGCACCTGACGCCGCGGCGGGATGTCTTGCTTGGCGTGGGTTCCGTGTGCGCCCGACGGGGCATGACCGCTTCCTTGCCTTGCGAATGGGCGTCCGCTTTTGCCGCAAAAGACGAGGTGGTCCGCGTTGCGGAGCCGAAGCGGGCGCGGGCACCGTCCGGCCGATGTGCAATTGATGCGGGATCATAGACGCACACCGCGATGTGGCAAAGACCGCCGGCCGGCGTCCGCGAGACGGGTTGGGGCGGGGCCGAGCGGCCGATCAGCGGTCGGCGAAATGCTAGCGGCTCGGACGCCGCGACGAATGGCGATTGGTTCACGCGTCCGGCACGTTTTGGCCTTGGCCGGGATCGGCCGTTGGTTCTATCGTCCGCTTCCAACGCAGAGCAGGATGCGGCTCGTGAGACGGATTTCGGAGGTGCGTGGAGATGTTGATGCCGACGGCAGAGGTGATGCCGCTGTTGCGGTGCCCGAAAACCGGTGAGCCGTTGCGAGCGGAGGCGTCCGGCACGTTGACTTCGACGAACGGTTCGGGCACGACCTACCGGATTCACCACGGCCATCCGGTGCTGATCGACTTCGACCGCAGCGTGCTCGATGCCGAAACGGTGTTCGACAGCGGGGCGGCGTCGCCGGTGCGGAGACACAGCTATCTGGGAGGGCTACGGCGACTGGCCAAGTGGGCCGTTTCTCCTCCCAAACGCACGACGGCGCGCAACGTCGCGCGGTTGCGCGAAATGCTGCTTGAGCGCGACCCGCGGCCGCTGGCCTTGGTCGTGGGCGGTGGCTCGATCGGTCAGGGATGTCGGCCATTGTACGACGATCCGCGGATCCGCCTGATTGGATTCGACCTGTACCGATCGCCGAACGTGCAGTTCGTTGCCGACGCGCACGCGATTCCTCTGGCTTCGGAAAGCGTGGACGCCGTCATCGTTCAGGCCGTACTGGAGCACGTGCTGGACCCGCATCGGGTCGTTGCGGAAATCCACCGCGTGTTGAAACCGCAGGGGCTGGTCTATGCGGAAACGCCATTCCTGCAGCAAGTGCACGAAGGGGCGTACGATTTCACGCGGTTCACGCAGACCGGTCACCGATGGCTGTTCCGGCACTTCGAAGAGTTGGACTCGGGCTCTCTGGGCGGACCGGGCACGCAGTTGCTGTGGACGATCGACTATCTCGTCCGCGGCCTGTTCCGCTCACGTGTCGCCGGTAAAGCGGCCAAGCTGGTGTTCGCGTGGGTACAACTGCTGGATGCGCTAATCCCCGAACGCTACTCGGTGGATGCCGCCAGCGGCTTCTTCTTCCTGGGCCGGAAGGCCGATCGCCCGATCACGCCCCGCGAGGTGATTCGTGCATATCGCGGTGCGGACGGCTGAGCGACCGCAGCATCGCGAGGAGCCCGCGATCCTGCTGCGGAGGGCATGTCGCTGCTGCGGCCCGTGCCCGCTCGCCCCGGTCACTCCCCGGTGGGATGCAGGATGACCTTCATCAAGCCTTCTTCGCCGGCGTAGAGGCGGTCGAACCACCCGGGGCCTTCTTCCAGCGGCGCGGTGGCGGAAATCAGCGGGCGGACGTCGATGGCGCCGCGTTCCATCAGCCGGATGCACGCCGGGTACTCGCCGTTGGACGCGCAACTTCCCAGCAACGTCAGTTCGCGCGTCACGACCGCCTGCAGAGGGAGTTCGACTTTCGGAGCCAGATTCCCCACGAGCGTGACCGCTCCGCCCTTGCGGACGGCATCGATGGCGGTTTGCAACGGCGGAGTGGCTCCGACTACCTCGATCGAGGCGTCGGCGCCGCGGCCTTCCGTCAGCTCTCGAACGGCCTGAACCACGTCGGTTGTCTGGGGGTTGAGCGTTACGTCGGCTCCCAGGCGGCGGGCGGTTTGAAGCTTGTGGTCCGCCAGGTCGACGGCGATCACTCGCCCGGCACCTTTCAGCCGGACGGCCTGGATTACCAACAAGCCGATCATGCCCGAGCCGACCACCACGACAGTGTCGCCGAGTTCCAGCGGCGTGCGGTTGGCGGCATGCACGGCGACCGACACCGCTTCGATCAGGGCCGCCTGGTCGAAGGAGAGCGAATCCGGCAGTTCGTAGACGATGTTTTCGGGAACGACGACGAATTCGGCGAACGCTCCGTGCCGGCGGTATTCCCCGCAGGAGACACCCAGCACGCGACGATTGTCACAGAGGTTGACGCGCCCGCGGCGGCAGAAGTGGCATTGCCCGCACGAAACGGTGGAATCGAAGGTGACCCGCATGCCCGGCCGGAATCGCTCGACCGCACTGCCCACCTCCGCGACGACACCCGCAGCTTCGTGTCCCATGACCAGCGGCGGAATACGCCGCCCACTGCTGCCGTCGAAGCCGTGGATGTCGCTTCCGCAGATGCCGCAGGCACGAACCTGCACCAGCACGTCGTTCGGTCCCACTTCGGGTTTCGGCAGCTCGGTCACTTCGAGCTTTTTGTAGTCGGTCAGCAGCAGCGCTTTCATGGCGGGGCGTCCTTATTCGATTTGGAGAACACTGGCGGAAAGCCGGCGGCCGGGTGCGGCGGCCGCACGGGACGTCGGGCCCGCCGAGGCGTCTTCGTGTCCGAGCAACTGTGGCATTTCACCGGATGGCGTGCCGGGACGAATGGCCATCGGGGAATCACAGGGGGACCGGGCCGTCGGTGTGATCGAGCGGCGATACGAACGCCAACTCCGAAGCGGACGCGGTCCAACCTCGACACGCTGCGGGGCCGGGCTTTCAGCGTGACGCCGTCGCGGCGGGCCGGCCGATGCAGAACAGGTGCCGTTCGCCGCGGATGAACAGCTGGCCGTCGCTGACGGCGATGGACGCGTAGGTGGCTTCGTTCAGCGGATTCTCGGCGATCAGTTCGTACGTGGGCGCCGCCCGGACGACCTTCGTGATGCCGTCGTCGTCCAGAAAGTACACGTTCCCGCCGCAGGCGACCAGCGACGCACTGTAACGGCGGCCCATCCGGTGCTGCCACAGAACCCGCCCCGAGCGGGCTTCGAAGCACGTTCCGATACCGTTGTCCGAAACCACGAAGAACCACTCGCCCACGGCCACCGGGGACGGAACGTAGGAGACGCCGTTGCGGTAGTGACGCCACTTGACGTAGTCGCTTCCGGTGATGTTGCCGCGACCCCGCGGATCGATCGCCAGAATGTGTTTGTCGGGAAAGCCGCCGGTGACGAATACGAGGCCGTTGCCGTACACCAGGGACGCGACGAACTGGTCCGTCGGGCCGTCGAAGATCCACAACCGCTCGCCGGTGCGCGGATCGTAGCTTGCGATGCACTTGCTGCCGGAAAGCATCATCTGTGGCCGGCCGTCGATGGCACGAATCAGCGGCGTGCAGTAGCTACGGGTTTTGTTCTCGCGGTCGATTTTCCAGCGTATTGCCCCGGTCGAGCGGTCCAGCGCGACGATGTACGCGTCGCCGTCGTGATCGCCATTCACGATGACGAGGTCCTCGAACAGCACGGGTGAGCTGCAGTAGCCGTGGCGACTGGAAAACACGCCGGGGTGCACCGCCCACAGCCGGTTTCCCTGCCGGTCGTAGGCGGCCACGAACATCCGGTCCACATCGAGAAAGCTGACATAGATGCGTTCGCCGTCGGTCGCGGGTGTGCTGGAGGCCCAACTGTTGAGGCGGTGTTTCCGCTCCAGCGGGGCATGCAGGACGACCCGCTCCCAGAGGCGGCGTCCCGTCTGACGGTCGAAGGCCAGCAGCATGCGGTTCTGCTTGGTTTCGTCCGTCCCCACCAGATAGACGACACCGCGGGAGACGATCGGCGAGGCGTGGCCCGTCTCGGGGACGGCCACCTTCCACGCGACATTCTCGGTGTCGGACCAGTGGACGGGCGCGGTGGCTTCGTTGCTGGTCCCGTCGTGGTTCGGACCCCGCCAGCAGGGCCAGTCTTCCGCAGAACCCGTCCGAAGGGCCGCCAACAGCACAAGGCCCGCCACCAGCGGCGGGAACACGAGCTTCGTACCTGGAAAGCTGCGGCCGCGACGGAGGCTCGGCCGGCGGCTGTGGGGACGGCGAATCGGCGCGGGCGTACCCAGGCGATCGGGCTGCGACCGAGCAGAGAACGGCATGTGGCACGACGGCATGGCTGACTCCTTCCGACTCTTCGGA
>RFHO01000134.1 GCA_003696385.1 Planctomycetota bacterium
ACCGGATTCACCACGGCGAAAGGCTCGTGTCACCTGAAAGATCCGCTCCGCTCCGGCCGATACCAGACGCTTCATGCACAGTTCCGGCGAAGTTTGCAGAAACAGCCGCTCGTGCGCTTCGGTGTACAGCTCGAATGGATCCAGATGGGCGTCCACCACCGACTCGCGACACAGCAGCGGCGTTTCGACTTCCCAGTAGCCGTTCCGGTGAAAAAACGCACGCAGCGTTGCCAGCAGCGCCGCACGCCGGCGCAGCATCTCGATCGTGGCGCTCGGCCGCCAGTGCCGTCCGTCCGCAGTCCTGGCCGTTTCGTCCATCGTCGCACGTGCTTCCGACCCTGCTTCCGAACGTTCGCCCGCATCCACGGTACCGGTTCGCCGCCCGAACGGACCATTCGATCCGCGTTGATCTCGCGGGACCTGCCCCGGCGGCACCTGTGCGTGATCCGGTTGCCCCGCGGCCGACCGGGCCGCTTCCGCACATCCACCCACCGCGCTACCGTGCGCCGCACACGGCGGTCGCTCGCCCCGGAGCAGTTCCCGTCCGGTACGCGGGACGCAGCGGCATGCCGGTGCAACCTGTCCTGCGGCGCGGCTTGACGTGCATCCACAAAGCGGAGCAGCTTATGATCCCCGCCGCTCCGCCGAAAGCGCACGCCAGGTCGTCCGAACACGGTTTTCCAATGAACGGTTCCGATTTTGCCCCCTGGGTTCACGAAGGGAAGGGAACACCGCCGGAAGTCCGCTGGAACACGGCTGTCGACGGTCGGCTGGTCGCGCTGGCCATGTGGCGCGAAGCGGGAATCGTCGTCGCCGCCGACGAGACCGGCACGCTGACCGCGTTCGACCGTGGCGGGCGTGTGCACGAACTGCGGCGCGGCTGGCCCAACGTTTCGCGCTTGGCGTGGGCCGACGCCGCCGGCACGGGGGCCGTCATTCAGCAGAGAACCCTCGTCACTCGGCTCGATGCCGCCCTCCGCGAACTGTGGACGATCGAATTCCCCACCCCCGTGCTCGATGTCGCCCTCACGCCGTACGGGCAGCTCATGGCCGTGAGCCTCGAAGACCGCAGCGTCCTGCTGATCGGGCCGCAACGGCAGAAGATCGCCGAATTTGACGCGGCTCAGCCGTTGCACCACCTGCGGTTCGTCCCGGAACGGCCCGTGATGGTCGGAGCCGCCGACCAGGGGCTGTTGGCGGCGTTCGGATTGGACGGCACGGAGTATTTCCGCGAGCGTCTGCTGACCGTCGTCGGAGACCTCTGCGTCACCGGCGACGGCGGAATGATCGTCATCGCCGGACACAATCACGGCGTGCAGATCTTCGACGAAAACGGCCAGAACATCGCTCTGTACGCGGTCGACGGAACAGTCCACCGGGTCGCCACCGGTTACACCGGCGAGCGGCTCGCCGCCGCCACCCTCGAACGGCAACTGTACTGGGCGGACGAAGACGGCCAGCTCATCTGGGCGACTCGCGTCGACCAGCCGGTCGTCGCCCTCGTGGCCGACCCCCTTGCGGAATGGCTGGTCTGCGGTCTGCAGGACGGCACGATCGTCCGCCTCGACTGGTGACCAGGCGTCAGCCCGCGTTCTCGGCCGTTCCGTCCTCGGAAGCCCCGCCAGGACCGGCTCTCTCCCGGTGCCGCTGCTCACTTCCGACGGCCGCCCGCAGCCGCTATGTTCAACGCCCCTTGGGCTGCGCACACAGCAGTCCCAACGTCGGCCCATTCAGTGCACTTGGCAGCAACGAGCTGCCAGATGACCGGTCCGCATCGAGGAGCCTGCGATGGACTTTCTTGCCCGCGTTGCACGTCGCCGTCCCCCAACCCTGGCCACCGCCGAAAGTCGCCCTCCGCGCCGCGTCAGACCGGTGCCGATGCCACTGCGAATGTGCGTGCGGCTGGCCGTGTACGGTTTGTTCGGTGTGCTGCTCTTCGTTCCTTTCCACGTTCTCGCCGCGGCGCCGGCTCGCGACGCCCGAACACGTGGTGGTCACGAGGAGGCTCCGCTGCCGAACATCCTCTGGCTGACCAGCGAGGACAATGGTCCGCAACTGGGCTGCTACGGAGACCGCTTCGCCGACACTCCAAACCTCGACGCCTTGGCGGCAAAGGGCATGATCTATCGTGTGTGCTGGTCCAATGCCCCCGTCTGTGCCCCCGCACGCACGGCCATCATCAGCGGCGTCTACCCCACCTCCACCGGCGCACAGCACATGCGCAGCTCGATTCCCATGCCGGCATTCATGCGGATGTACCCGCAGTTTCTCCGCGAGCGCGGCTACTACTGCACGAACAACTCCAAAGAGGACTACAACCTGCAGAAACCCGGTCAGGTATGGGATGAATCCTCCCGCAAGGCCCATTGGAAAAACCGCCGTCCCGGACAGCCCTTCTTCGCCGTTTTCAATTTCACCATCAGCCACGAAAGCCAGATCCGCAAGCGGCCGCACACGTGGGTTCACGATCCGGCAAAGGTTCGTGTCCCCGCCTACCATCCAGACGTGAGGGAAGCCCGCGAGGATTGGGCCCAGTACTACGACCAACTCTCGCTGATGGATCGGCAGGCCGGCGAACGGCTGCGCGAACTGGAAAAGGCCGGCCTGGCCGATGATACCATCGTCTTTTATTACGGCGACCACGGGCCGGGCATGCCGCGCTGCAAACGCTGGCCCTATGACTCGGGCCTGCACGTCCCGCTGATCGTCTACATCCCCGACAAATTCGCACACCTGCGTCCTCCGGAATACAGGTCCGGAGGTGTGAGTCATCGTCTGGTCAGCTTCGTCGATCTTGCCCCCACGCTGCTCAGCCTGGCCGGTATCGAGCCGCCCGACTGGATGCAGGGACGGGCATTCCTCGGACGGTATATCCGACCGCCGCGGCAATACGTCTTCGGCTTCCGTGGACGCATGGACGAACGCTACGACATGGTCCGCAGTGTCCGCGACCAGCGCTATATCTACATCCGCAATTACATGCCGCACCGGATCTATGGCCAGTACGTTTCGTATATGTTTCAAACCCCCACCACCCGAGTCTGGAAGCAGTTGTACGATGAGGGAAAACTCAAACCGCCCCAGACGTATTTCTGGGAGCCCAAACCCAGCGAAGAGCTGTACGACCTTCAGAACGACTCCGACGAAGTGCACAACCTGGCCGACTCTCCTCAACACCAGCAGATCAAAAGGCGGTTGCGACAGGCCCTTCACGACTGGATGCGGTCCGTCCGTGACGTCGGCTTCCTCCCCGAAGACGAAATGCACCGCCGATCGCACGG
>RFHO01000135.1 GCA_003696385.1 Planctomycetota bacterium
GACTGCTGTCCGCCGTTCGCGAAGACGACGTCCGTGTCCGCGCGACGGCACTGCGCGCGTTGGCCACCGCCGAGGATCTCACGGCAACGTATTTCCTGCGGATCGCGGACAAGGAACCACAATTGCCGCTGCGCGTGCTGGCGCTGCGCGCGGCGGTCGCGCACGGTGGCGCGTCGGCGGCCGTACGGTACGCCCGGCCGGACCAGCCACCCTGTCTGCGCGCCGAGGTGTTGCCCGTGCTGTCGTTGGAAGACGCCGGCCAGCGCCGGCTGGTCGAAGAGGCTCTGCGTGACGCAGACCCGCTGGTGTTCCATGCCGCGGTGGAATGCATCGCCCGACAGGCACACCTGCGTGCGGTCGAAGGGTTTCCGGTGGCGTTCCATCACGGCGTGCTGGTCGCGCTGAAACGCAGCGACCGCCGCCGGGAACTCGCCGACCCGGGATTCCTGAAGTACTTCCTCCGTAATCGCGACCCATGGGTCCGCTTTCTGGCGGTCAAATGGATCGCGGACGACATGGTCACGGGTTGCCGCGAGGATCTGCGGCGAATCGTCGAGAAGGGCGACCCGGATCAGCGGGTGTTCGTAGCCGCGGCGGTCGCGTTGGATCGCCTGGACGGCCGACCGCCGGAGGATCGACCGCGCCCGGAGTTGCTGCTGCAGATCCTGAAGAACCGCACCGCCAATCCGTTCGCCCTGACGTACGCGCTGCGGTTGATCGACCCGCACGATCCGCGGCTGCGGCTGGACGACCTGGTCGCGTTGGCCACCAATCACGGCGTGCTGGATGTCCGCCGTGAAGCCATTCTCACGCTGGCGGAGCATCCCTCGCAGGATCGTCTGGACGTTCTGGCTTCCATTGCCGGGAATCAATCACAGCCCTACGCGTTGCGGACCGTGGCCGTCGCCGGACTCGCCGTGGACGCTCAGCAACGGCAGGACCTTTTCGTGCGGCTGCTGGACGAGATCCTGCGACAGGAAGAGCGGATCGAACGCGGCGATCCGGACGCCGTCGTCCGATCCAATCCGCTGGCCGCCGAGGCGCTCCGCGCGTTCCGCGACGAAGTGCTGCGCGCGCTGGTCGGCGTGCGTCTGGACGCGCCGCTCGCCGACCGCCTGCAGCGTCTGAGCGTGCAGGTCGCCGGCCGCAAGAGTATCGCCGCCAGGAGCGTCCTCGAAGCCATCCGGCGGATCCGGGAAGGCGCGCCCGGACCGCGACCGCAGGCGACCGACACGGAAGCCTGGTTGAAACTCGCAGACGGCCCCGGCAGCGCGGAGTCCGGCGAGCGTGTGTTCTTTGGCCGCAAGGTGGGGCTCTGCTACCAGTGCCACGAAATCGACGGCCGCGGCGCGCGGGTCGGGCCGCCGCTTTCGGCGATCGGCCGGAGACTCGCCCTGCAGGGCCAGCACGGACGCCGCTGGCTGCTGGAGACCATCCTGCAGCCCAGTCGCGAAATGGCCCCCGAATACACGCCCTGGCAGATCGTCCTGAAGGACGGACGCGTGCTGATCGGACTGCCTCGTCGCAAGGGTGGAACGGCCGAAGCCTACCTGGGCAAGGACGGCAGGGAATTCACCGTCAAGAAGGCGGAGATGGAATACCACCGCGAACTGCGCCAGTCGCTGATGCCGGAAAAGCTGCTCGATGCGCTGACCGTCCAGGAGCTGCGCGACCTGTTCGCATTTCTCACCGCGCGTGCCGCGAAGAACTGACCGGCTGCGCGGCGGTCGCCTCCGTCAGCCAATCAGCTCGCGGACCACTTCGGGCGGCGCCGGAGCGTAACGCAGCGGCTCCATCGTGTACGACGCGCGGCCTTTCGAGAGGCTTCGGACGACCGTCGCATAACCGAACATGGTCGCCAGCGGGACTTCCGCCACCAGAGCGGTGACGACCCCTCGCGGCTCGGTGCTCTGGATCACCGCCCGCCGCGTCGCCAGGTCCGACTGGATGTTGCCCAGGTATTCTTCGGGCGTGGTGACTTCCAGCCGCATGATCGGCTCGAGGATCACGCAGCGTTCGCGCGTAAACGCCTTGCGGACGGCGTTCGTCGCCGCCGCGCGCAACGCCATTTCGCTGCTCTCGCCTTCCCGGTAGTCGATGTCGGTGATGATCGCCCGCACGTTCATCAGCGGATAGCCGGAGTAGCCTCCGCCTTTCAGCTCGTCCTCGACGACTTCCTTGACGAGCTTTTCCACGTCGCGCGGCACCTTGCCGGGTTTCAGACCACTCTCGACCTCCAGCGACGCGCCCTCACCGGTGGTGGGTTCGATCCGCACGGTCACCGCCGCATATTGCGTCGCCCCTGCGGCCTGCCGGTGAAACTCGCCCCGGCTCTCCACCGATTCGCGAATCGTCTCGCGATAGCTGACGCGCGGCTTGTGGACCTTCACGTCCAGGTTGAAGTCGCGTTTGATGCGGTCCCGCAATACCTCCAGGTGCAGCTCGCCCATGCCGCTGATGATGGTCTGGCCGGTCTCCTTGTCGACTTCCGCCCGGAACGTCGGATCCTGCCGAGCCAGTCGCTGCAGCACCTCCTCCAGGCGTTTGCGATCGGCAGACGTCTGCGGTTCGACGGCCATGGAGATCACCGTTTCGGGGAATCTGATCGATTCGAGCAGGATCGGATGCTTCGGATCGCACAGCGTATCGCCGGTGACCGCCTGTTTCGGGCCGATCACGCCGGCGATGTCACCGGCCGGAATCGAGTTGGCTTCGACCCGCTCGCGCGACGCGCCCTGGATCCGCCAGATCTGGTTGATCATTTCCCGCTGGTTGATCCGCGGGTTCAGGTACTTCGTCCCGGCCTTCAGCGTGCCGGAATACACGCGGACGAAGCACAGATCGCCATGCTCATCGGCCACGATCTTGAACACCAGGCCACAGAAGGGCTCGTCCACCGAAGGTTTGCGCTTGAGCTTCTTCTTCGGATTCCTGGGATGATGGCCTTCCACCGGCGGCAGATCCGCCGGGCTGGGCAGGAACCACACGATGCCATCCAGCAGCGGTTGCACGCCGATGTAGTTCAACGCGCTGCCGCAGTACGTCGGCTGCACCAGCCCGTGGATCGTCGCCTGCCTCAGGACGCGCCGGATGTCCTCGACCGACAACTCCTCGCCTTCCAGGTGCCGCATCAGCAGATCGTCGTCCATCTCGGCCGCGGCTTCGACCAGCCGGGTGTGCCACTTTGCGGCCCGTTCGCGGTGTTCCTCCGGAATCGCCTCACGCGTGATTCGGGCCCCGTAGGTCTCCGGGTCGAAGTACAGCGCCTGCATGGTGAGCAGGTCGATGACGCCCTTCAGTTGACCCTGCCCCTCGCCGATCGGCAGCGTCATCACCACCGGACGGGCATCCAGCCGCTGTCGCATCATGTCCAGAGTGCGCTCGAAGTCCGCCCCCAGCCGATCGAGCTTGTTGATGAAGCACATCCGCGGCACACGGTAGCGATCCGCCTGTCGCCACACCGTTTCGCTCTGTGCCTCGACGCCTTCCACCGCACTGAAGACCACCACGGCCCCATCCAGGACCCGCAGGCTGCGTTCGACCTCGGCCGTAAAGTCCACGTGACCGGGCGTGTCGATGATGTTGATCGTGTGCTCCAGCCACCGGCAAGTCACCGTGGCGGCATAGATCGTGATGCCACGCCGCGCTTCGTCCGGATCGAAGTCCGTGATCGTCGTCCCGTCATCGACGTTGCCCATCTTGTGGGACACGCCCGTGTAGAACAGGATCCGTTCGGTGGTCGTCGTCTTGCCGGCATCGATGTGGGCAACGATGCCGATGTTGCGGACCTTGGTGATGTCGTATCCCATCGTTCGTTCCTCGTCCGCCCTGCGGCCCGGTCGCATCCGCCGTACACGCCGCCACCAGGCGGCCTCCGTCTTCGGTGCGATCGCGCCCCGTCGGCGCCGGACCGGGGCCGCGGACCGCCGCGTTTCTGCACCGTGCAACGGCCGCGGGCGGTTCAAAAAAAACGACGCCGAATCCTTGATCCAAGGACGCAGCGTCGATCGTTGTCGTCTTGCAGATGCCGGTCGTCCGCGGCATCACCACGCGAAGTGGGCGAATGCCTTGTTGGCTTCGGCCATGCGATGCGTGTTCTCCCGCGTGGTCATCGCCGTACCTTCGCGGCGATAAGCCGCCATCAGCTCTTCGGCCAACCGGACGTACGTCCGCCGCCCCTTCTTCTTCCGCACGGCGTCCAGGATCCAGCGGATCGCCAGCGCCTGCTGCCGCTTCGGATTGACCGGAGTCGGAACCTGATAGGTCGCACCGCCGACTCGCCGCGAACGCACTTCGATCTCCGGCTTGACGTTCTCCACCGCCTGAGTGAACACCTCCAGCGGATCGGCATCCGGCATCCGCTCGGCGATCAGGTCCATCGCGTCATAGAACACCTTCTGCGCCACGCTCTTCTTGCCGTCGCGCATCATGCAGTTGATGAACTTCGACGCCAGCAGCGAATTGAACCGGGGATCCGGCTTGAGCTGTTCCTGACTGGCTGTGAATCGTTTCGCCATGGTCTCGCCGTACCGATCAAAACGGATTTGAAAAAACGCCGAACAATCAGCCTCACCGCTGCGTTCCCGGCTGCGTCACGCTCGTCACGCAGCCCGCGGATGCGACTCGATGCCCGCTCACTTGGGCCGCTTGGCTCCGTACTTGCTGCGAGCCTGCCGACGGTCCTGGACACCCAGGCAGTCCAGAACACCGCGAACGATCTTGTAGCGGACACCGGGCAGGTCACGCACACGGCCGCCGCGGACCAGCACCACCGAGTGTTCCTGCAGATTGTGGCCTTCGCCGGGAATGTACGCGGTCACTTCGATGCCGTTCGACAACCGCACACGGGCCACCTTCCGCAGGGCGGAGTTCGGCTTCTTGGGCGTGACGGTCTTCACCTGAACGCACACCCCACGCTTCTGCGGACAGCCCTCCAGAGCGGGCGTCTTGCTCTTTTTCGGTTGCTTCTTGCGCGGTTTGCGCACCAACTGGTTGATGGTCGGCATCGACAAGACCTCGGAACAAACATCGACGAATCCGGCGGGCGGCCCGCGCCGCAACACCGAAACGAGCGCGTATCGCCGCGCCCACAAGACGGACCGACCGCGGCGTGCCACAGTTTATGCCGCCGCAGGCGTCGGGGAAGTGGGTACTCTAGTCCCGCCCCGAAACGCGGTCAAGCAACCGCGATCGACGGTCGCGACATGCCCGGAACCTGCTTGCCGGCCGCGATCGGTCTGCTGCTGGGAACGCCGCGGCCACCGGCCGGCTCCGCTTCTGACGGGGGCGGCCGGCGGGCCGGCGGTTCGGACGTAGACGGCCGTTCCGCCGCGGATCATGCCGACTCCGGATCGTCACGGGACGTGCGCGACCGCCCGGAGTCGGCGATCGCGCAGAAACGCCGTCGCCTTTTCCGGATACACCGGGTTGATGAAGCACCCAGCCCCCAGTTCGAAGCCGGCAACACCGGCGATCCGCGGCAGGATCTCGATGTGCCAGTGATACTGCGGCAGAGCGGCCGGTTCGAAGGGCGCCGTATGGATCACGTAGTTCAGGGCCGGCTCGTCCAGGGCATCGTCGAGCAAGACGAGGATGCGGTGCATCATCTGCGCCAGATCCTGCACGCTCTGATGCGACAGCTCCTCGAAATGGCTCGCATGCTGTCGTGGCAGAATCCACGTTTCGAACGGGAAGCGCGCGGCATACGGCGCCACCGCCACGAAGTGGTTCGATTCGGCGATCAACCGTCGCTGGGTCTGCTGCTCTTCATGGACGATGTCGCAGAACACGCACCGCTCGTGTTGCTGGTAGTAGCGCGTGGCGCCCTCGATTTCGATCTGCACCTCCGGCAATGCCACCGGAGCCGCGATCAACTGCGAATGAGCATGCTCCAGCGTCGCACCGGCCAGTGCCCCCTGGTTCTTGAACACGATCACGTGCCGCAGCCGGGCGTCGCGTTTCAGATCGACGATCCGATCGCGGTACGCCCAGAGGACGTCCTGCAGTTGCTGCGTTCCGAGCCGCGCGGCGCGCGTCTCGTGGTGAGGGCATTCGATGATCACCTCGTGCGCCCCCACGCCGGCCACCCAGTCATAGATCCCCTCGCCGCGCCGCGACAGGGGCTCTTCGACCTTCAGTGCCGGAAACTTGTTGGGAACGACCCGCACCCGCCAGCCGCTGGCATTCGGCGTGGTCGCGTCGGCTCGATAGGCGAGGATTTCCGCCGGCGTGTTTTCTTCACGCCCTTCGCAGAACGGACACAGCTCCTCGCCGTCTTCCGCTTCCAGGCTTTTCAGATGCTGCGGCCGCCGGGCGCGTTCCGGAGAGAACACGACCCATCGCGGCACGATCGGATCCCGTCGAAGTTCGGGCATGTCGAGGCATCCCTTTGCTGGACGACGTTCGCCGCCCGCTCACCGCGGACCGGCACCAGAGAATCGGCAGGTCGGGCATGCGGCCTGGAAACGACCTCGCGCCAACGAAACGCCGTGTGCGGCAGACCCGAGGCGTTCGCGCCTGCGGCCCGGCGTCCTTCAATCGTTGCACGCGTGAGCCGTGCGTGCCGGCGGTTTCAGTCATCACGGGACGTCTTTTCGGGTGACGATTCCGACGGCGACGGCAGCGGCAGAATCGCGCCCCACATGTGTCCGCCCGTCTTTCCGTGCTGCCACGTCCCGGCATAGCGCGTTCCGTGCAGCATCACGCGGGCGCTGAAGGTTCCCAGGCCCGGAATCGCCTGCTCGTCGAGCGTGATCACGGGCGTATTGCCGGCCCACAGCACGCGCAAGGGTATCGGAAGCACCACCGGATTGCCGCCGCCATACTGGATCCGCGCGCGAAACAGCCACAGGTTTCGTGTCGGCAACGGGGAAACTTCCAGGATCTCGTACCGTTCCGGCTCGCCGGTTTTCTTCGTCTGTCCCCGATCGTCCACGATGGAGAACCGGCCGACCAGCGCCACGCCGCTGTACCGCCTGGCGAATTCGCGTTCGCGTTGCGTGACCCATTCCGGCACGTCCTTTGCACCGGCCTCCCGCGAAGCATCGTCGGCGGTGACGGTTACTCCGGCAAGCACAAAGGCACTGGCCAGCAACCCACCGGCCATTCGCCGCCACGCCGCCCGTCGCCGCTGTCGTCCGCTCATGCCTGTTCCCTCCTTTTCGTCGGATCCTCTTCCGGTTGCGCCAGCGGAACGCCCTTTTCCGCCAGCAGTCGTTCCAGCGCGAACCGCTCGATCCGCCACTGCTCCTTCGTCGCCCGGTATTGACGAAGCAGTTCACCGCGGTCGCCGGCCGAAGCCGGTTTCGCTCGCCGCACCGCCCGGATCAACACGTTCTGCGGTGTGTGTTCCAGATCGACGAACTCCAGGACCTGGGTCCGATAGCCGCACAACTCCAGCACGAGTGCCCGCAGCACGTCGGTGACGATCGCCGCCAACCGTTCCCGCAGGATGCCGTAGCGTGTCAGCGGCGGCCGGGTCCGCTCGTCCCATTGTCCCGCGATTTCGTGCCGGCAACAGGGAGCGGCCAGGATCACCGAGGCCCGCCAGGCGATCGCCTGGGCCAGTGCCGCGTCGGTGGCCGTGTCGCAGGCATGCAGGCTGATCACCATGTCGACCGGCTCGCCGCTTTCGAACGACGCCGCATCCCCGTGCACGAATCGTAATCCGGACCATCCCAGCTGTTCGACCAACCGGCGACACGTCCGGACCACCGAGGCCTTGCGGTCGATGCCGATCACCGACACGTCACGCCCCAGTCGATTGTGCAACAGATCATACAGGGCAAACGTCAGATAACTCTTCCCGCAGCCGAAGTCCACGATCCGCACGGCGCGGTCCGCCGGCAGAGCCGGCAACACGTCCCGCACGAATTCCAGATACCGATTGATCTGGCGGAACTTCTTGCGTGCGGCACGGCGCACCCGCCCGGAAGAGGTCATCACGCCCAGGGCTTCCAGATACGCGCACGGCTCGCCTTCCGGAATCACATACGTCCGCTGCCGGTCGTGCGCCAGCGCGGGGTCCGAACGGTCGCCCGGCGAGACGCAAACGGAGCTCGCGTCCGCTCCCGAGCCGTTCGCGGCCGCCCGGCCCGCACCGGGAACCGGGACCGACTCGCCGGCAACCGCGCGTGACGCATCCTCGAGTGCCGCCGGCGCGGATGCGCCGGATTCCGGCCGACGCGGCGGCGGTGCGATGGAGCCGCTATCGCGGACCGAACGGCCGACACGACACTCCCCGCGGCGGTTGAACTTCAGCCGGACGACTTCGTCCGGCAAAAACAGGTGGGCGTCGCGGTAAAACCGCCCCAGCAGCCCCATGCACGCTTCCCGGGCTTCGTCGCACGGCAGGTTCACGTGCACGTCGCGATCGTCGAATTGCAGCGTGAATTGCCACCTGAGTCCCTCGCGGAGCTGCACGGGTCGGATGGCGATCCGCCGCGGCCATGCGTCGGACGCCCCGCCCGGGAGGAACCGCGCCAGCGCGGCGGGAAAGCCCGGTTCATCGGTCTGTTCGGGCCCGGCACCAGGCAGCGGCTCTTCCGGCGTCTCCGCGGCGCAGGCCGTTCC
>RFHO01000136.1 GCA_003696385.1 Planctomycetota bacterium
CTACGGACGCACCGCGCAGCCGCTTCATGATCCCGTGAAGCGGCTGCAACCATTCGTCGTCCAATCTCCGGACGACCACCACGAAGCCTGCCATCAACACGACACTGCCCACCAACAGCGCCGTACGGACGGTACGGATCACGGAAACCGCCGCATCGGCGGTCGGCTCGGCACTGTTCGCCAGCAGGCTCCCCAACGCCCACCATCCGTAGAGAACCAGGCACAGTGCCGCTCCCATCGGCAAGCCGACCACCAGCAGGACGCGCCGTCGGATCATCGCTTCTGTTCCCCTTCGCAAATCCAGGTCTCAACGCATCGGGACGGTTTCCAGCGCCGCATGGCGTTCGTCACTCAGCTTCCTCGACGTACAGGCGTGGATCGCTGCGCAGGCGGTCCCCGTCGACGATCGAGACTGCGTCCGCCGTGACGCCGACGATCACTCCATCATCGTCCTTCTCCGACGCCGAAAGCCGTTCGAGCTCTTCGATGGCCACCTCACGAACGCCCTCGACCGCGTCCACACTCAGACCCGCCTCCTCGCCGGCATCGTCCAGCACAACAAGCCACGGGAGTCTGGTCGCCGCAGCCCCCCCACCGTGTTCCCGCGTCATCGTGGCGGACTTCAGGATCCGCCCGCCATCGAACACGGGGAGGACATCGCCACGCAGATTGACGATCCCGCGCAGAACATCCGGTCCGCCCGGGACCGGTGTCACGGGAACGTCCTTGAGCAACTCACCGATCAGCGATACAGGCAGTCCATAGCGCTCTCCCTGGACGACCACGACCAGAACCTCAACTGCGTCGCTTGCGGTGGACGGCTCAACCGACACACGAGCGTACTCGGCCGCCCGCTTTCTCAGAATCTCCTCCGCCGCGCGGTCGTCTTCCGCAGAATGCGGCCGCGCCGGCTCCACGGCCGTTCCGGCAGTGTTCTTCAAACGCTCCGGTAACCTCGCCGGCCGATTCATCACAATTTCCCCCTCTCCTCAAAGCCTCCCGCCATTGCCGCGTCTCCACTTCCCGTGCGACCGATCCGCACGCGCTTGCGATCGCTCGCGCCTCAACGCCCGCGGAATGCTCTCCGCAGATCGACGGTCTCGCACCCGCCTCGTCGCTCGAAGCCGCGTACGAGCACTCCAGCACGGCGCCCGCCGCCGGCGTCACGCTGGTCATGAGAAGCCGCTCGCGGGATAGGCCGGATGACGCTGAATCGCAGCGATCATCTCACGCACCGTCGCACCATCGCCCAATGGCAAACGCTCATCGGGATCGCGCCGAGCACACAGCGATTCCGCCGTCCGCAACGCCTTTGCCGCCTCCTCGCGATTCCCCAGTCGATCCTGAATGGTCGCCAGTGTGAACAACGCCTCGACCTCGTCTCGGCTCAAAAACAGGACCCGGTGCAACGCCTGCAGGGCAAGCGTCGATTCGCCGAGATCCAGCAGCACCAACGCCTGCACATATCGCAGCGGAACGTTCAGAGGATCCGCCGACAGCAGTCGCTCACACAGCGTCCTTGCCGCAGCCGGATCAAGCCCCGCCAGCGCACGGACACGGAGGGCGGCGACTTCCCCGCCGACCATGCCCTCGGTCGCCCGTAAGACGTGCTCGTAATCGCCCTCCTGCAAGGCTTTGCGCAACGACTCCACCACTTCGCCGCCAACGCCCGTCCCCTTGTCTGGACGAACGGCAACATCCCCGCACTCCTTCCCCGCGCCCGACGGACGCCGATCGTCCGCTCCCAATCCGGCGGCCTGGCCCGACGCGGATCCTGCCGAATCGCCGGATGGTGCGCACCGCGGCGACGAACCTTGGGGGGCTCTTTCCGACGCAACCGGCAGCGCGGAAGCTCGAGGCTCCGTCACGCCTTGCGTCCGCCCGGGACGGACATCGATTCGTCGTGCGGTCGATTTGCGATAGGCAATGCCACCGTCGGTCATCACCAACTCGAACGGCGCGTGGCGCGCCAACGACGGATCCGATGCACCGAGAAACAGCCAACCACCCGGCGCAAGCGTGTCGTACAACTTCCGGGCCACTGCCGCGATCACATCCGGATCGAAATAGATCAGCACGTTCCGGCAGAAGATCACCTGCACATCCACCAGACCGCGGGACACTGCCGGGTACGGGTCGTTCGCCAGATTCAGGCGATCGAAGGTGACCATCTCCCGGATGCGCCGTTTCACTTTCCAGCGCCCGTCCGGTTGCGGAGCCAGATACGGCCGCGCGCGATCGGCGGCCAATCCCCGCAACGACCACGGGCGATAGACCGCTTCCCGAGCTTTGGTAAGCGCCCGGTGCGAAATGTCCGTCCCGATGATCCGCACGCGGTCACCCAACCCGGCTTCATGGGCGACGATCGCCGCCGAGTACGGCTCTTCACCCGAAGCGCACGCGGCACTCCAGATCGTCAGCGGCTGCGAGCAATCCCGCGCCCATTGGTCGAAAACGTGTTTTCGCAGAATTTCGAAGTGCGCCGGCTCGCGGAAAAAATACGTCTCGCCAATACTCAGTTCGGCCGTCAGCTCCTCCAACGTCTGCTGCGAGCGGCCGATCCGCTGCGCGAATTCCGTCAACGTCAGGCCCGCTTCCCGAGCCACGCTGCAGATCGTGTCC
>RFHO01000137.1 GCA_003696385.1 Planctomycetota bacterium
CCACGATGCCGGATCGTGGTGGCGTGGGAAGAGACTGCGAATCGCCCAAGCCGCTGCGAGCAGCGAATGAAACGGGAGCACGTGTTGCCGAAAGGGTCTCTGCGCGCGAATCTCCCGCCGAGCCTTTCGACAGCGGTCCGATCTGCGAGCGCTTCAGAAGGGGCGGAGCCGTGACGAAAGGGCGCTGTGAGCGATCAGCAGCAAAACGATAACGCAGCGGGCCGCACGCCTGCAAGCGAGCGGATCAAGTCCGGTTGGCCATCAGCGAATCATGCGTCCGATGGGGGGCGAGCAAACGCGAACGGCGCCAATGATGGCGTTGCAGCATCTCCCGGACCACGTCCCGCCGAGAGCCGGTTTCCTCGAAGATCCGCAACTGTTCGTCGGCGCCCGACCGTGCGGGCAGCCAGGCGACCGCCTTCAGCTCGTCGACGCACTGCAGCTCCCGCGCGGTGGGCATCAGGCGATCGACCAGTCGGGCAGCCAGTTCGGCGACCGGATACTGCTGGTGGTCATAGTGGTCCACCAGCTGTGCGTGTGGCCCGAACCGCGTGGCACGCCACTTGTTCTGCTGCACCATCATCGGGTGATAGGGTGAGCGGAACGTCCCACTGTCGATCTCGGTCGAAATGTGAGTCACCAGGCACTGGATCAGCGCGGTCAACGCGAGCACCTGATCGATCGACGGTGGCATGTCGCACACGCGGATCTCCACCGTTCCGAAATTGTTGTGCGGGCGAATGTCCCACCAGATTTCGCGGATGGTGTTGATGAAGCCGGTCTGCTCCAGGTGTCGCACCAGCCAGACGTATTCGCTCCAGTTACGCATCTGGTACGGCAGTCCCGCCGTCGGCAATCCTTCCATGATCTTCGAACGGTTCGAGTACAGCCCGGTGTTGCGGCCTTCCCAGAACGGGGAATTGGCCGACAGGGCGAGCAACAGCGGCAGGTACTGCAACATGTGATCGCAGACCATCACGGCCTTGTCGCCGGTATCCACGCCCACGTGCACGTGCAGGCCGAAGGCCACCAGGCGGCGGGCGACGTCCTGCATCAGGTCTACCAGCCGGTAATAGCGATCGTTGACGGTGATCCGCTGGTTCCGCCAGGACGAAAACGGATGCGTGGCCGCCCAGAAAAGTTTCAACCCGAGCCGATCGGCGACGGCCTCGACCTGTCGCAGCAGGGCGAGCAGATCTTCACCCGCTTCGCGCACGGTCTGGCAGACCTTCGTGTTCAGCTCGATGTAACACTGCATCAGCTCCGGCTTGACGCGGCCGTGCAATTCGGACGGAAGCTCACGCAGGACCTCTTCGATGGCGTTCCGCAGCTCGAACGTTTCGGCGTCGACGAGCTGCAATTCGACTTCGACCCCAAGTGTCGGACGGTCGTTGCGGGTGAACGGCAAACCGGGCATCTGTTGCGGGTCCTGGTAGCGGCGACCGGCATGGACGGGCGGCGCGGCCATTCTAACCGCGGCGTTCCGCCCGGGAAAAGCGGTTGTGACCCTGCCGGCCGTCTTCGATCGTCACCACGGAGCGGCATGGTTGGAGCGAGCGTCGATCGGCGGCACGTCGGCAGCCGCCACAGCCGGCCGGCGGCGGTGTACCACCGGGCGGCGGCCCACCGCGCGGCAAACGGACCTCACCGGGACGGCGCGCCATGCGTCAGGTTGCCCGCCAGCACCAGTGCGGCGGACAGCAGGATCCGGACACCGATCGGCAGGGCCGATTCGTCGATGTCGAACAGCGGTGAATGCAAAAGCGGCCAGTCGGGGATGCCCGGTCGGGCACACCCCAGTCGCAGCATGGCACCGGGGACGTGTGACAGATACAGCGAAAAATCTTCCCCGCCCATGCTGGGGGCTTCGAGGATCTCCACCTGATCGGCGCCCAGTACGGTGACCGAGGCGTAGTGCAGCGCGGCCGTCGGCAGCGGTGCATTGACCACCGCAGGCAACGGGTTGAGAAACCGGACGTGGATCCGGGCTCCGGTCGCATCGGCGACGCCCTGGGCGATCTGTTCGATCCGCCGTTTCAGCCGCACGCGGGCCGCATCGCTGACCGTTCGCAGCGAGCCACGCAATTCGACGCACTGCGGGATCACGTTCGGTGCCGAACCGCCGGCGATCTTGCCGATCGTCAGTACGTGTGGTTCGCGGCTGTCGATCGAACGCGGGACGAGCTGGTACCACGCGCCCACCAGTTGGACGGCGGCGGCGATCGGGTCGATCGTGTGATGCGGACGCGCCGCATGCCCTCCCCGACCGTCGATCAATACGTCCAGCTCGTCGCAGTACGCGGTCAGCACGCCGTATCGGATGCCGACCGTTCCCGCCGTCCGTTCCGGATCGACGTGCACGCCCAGTATGGCATCGACGCCCTCCAGGGCTCCCTGTTCGATCATCCACCGGGCGCCCTCGCAGCTTTCTTCGGCCGGCTGGAACAGAAAGCGCAGGCGGACCGGAGGACCTTGCCACTGGTGCGCCGCGGCGGGAAGCTGTCGCGCGACCAGTGCGGTACCCAGGACGATCGCCGCGTGCGCGTCGTGCCCGCAACTGTGAGCCAACCCGGCGTACTGCGATCGGTACGGGACCTCCTTTTCGTCCTGGATCCGCAGCGCATCGATGTCCGCCCGCAACGCGATCCGCGGGGTGGTCTCGGTGACCGGCCCCAGCTCGCAGTCCGTCCACAGGCCGCTGCCCCGTGTCAGCAGTCGCACCGGCAGCCCGGCACGGCGCAGCCGATCGGCAAGGAAACGCGTGGTCTCGGTCTCTTCGCCGCTGGGTTCCGGATGCGCATGCAGGTGCCGCCGCGCGGCAAGTACGGTTTCGCCGATCCGCTCGACCGCCTGCCGCAGTGCGCCGTCGATGACCTGTTGGACCGGCGGGTCGATTTGTCCCAGATGACCAAACATGGTTGCGTTTCGCCTCGCATCGACTCCGGAAGGCAACGGACGCACTCCACGTCCAACCGCCGACGCGCGGATGGTCGGTGACGGCGCGGTGTGTGGATCATAGCGACCACGGGCCCGTCGTCACGGTGGTTCCGCGATTCCGGATCGAGACGACCCGCCGTGCGGCGTTCACAGAATTTCGCGAATCACCCGTCCGCGACTGATGGGAAAGGTTCGGCCGAGCGGATCCCGGATGGTCGTTTCCGGCTCGAATCCCAGCAGGTGAAAGATGGTGGCCGTGATGTCGCGAGGTTCCACGCGTCCCGATTGCGGATAGGCGCCTTTGCGGTCCGAGCTGCCGAAGACCGTGCCGCCGCGAACGCCTCCGCCCGCCAAGGCAATCGAGAACACCGGTCCCCAGTGCCCCCGACCCGCATTGCGGTCCAGACGCGGCGTCCGCCCGAATTCGGCCATCGCGACCACCAGGGTTTCGTCCAGCCGACCGCGCGCATCGAGGTCTTCGAGCAGCGCGGAAAAAGCCTGATCGAACGGCGGAACCAGCACGTTCTTCAATCGTTGCGGTTCGTCGCGATGGGAGTCCCAGCACGGGTTGGCCGGCGGTTCGTCCGGCCCACGGAACCAGTTCACCTGGACGAACCGCACACCGGCTTCGACCAGTCGCCGGGCCAGCAGGACGCTCTGGCCGAACTGGCCCCGACCGTAGCGGTCGCGCACGTTTTCCGGCTCACGCCGCAGGTCGATCGCCGCCCGGGCGCGGGACGAGGTCAACAGATCGAAGGCCTGCCGTCGGCGGTCCGAATAGGCGTCCACCTGAGCGGTCCGTTCAATATGCCGAAGCCGTGTTTCCAGCTGCTGCAGCAACGATCGCCGATTCTGCATCCGGTCGAGCGTGACGTCCGCCTGCAGCCGGAATTCCGGCACGTCGAAATCCGGCGAGGCAGGCTCGCAACGGAACAACCACGGATCGGCCGACGCCCCCAGCCATCCGGCGTCCTGCCCCGGCCAGACCGACTGGTCGGTGTTGAAGATGTGCATCGGCAGGCGGACGGACGTCGGCAGCAGCCGCGGTGTGCGATCCAGCGCTTGCACCACAGCGCCCATCGTCGGCCAGTCGTTGGGCGGACCCGGATTGGCGTTCTCACGGTTCCTTGGCACGTGCGGTTGTCCGGTGAGCATCGCGTAGCCGCTGGAGGAATGAGCGTTGTCGTCGGTGGCCACCGCGCGCAGCAGCGCGACGCGATGCATCAGCCGCGCGGTGCGGGGAAGCAGCTCGCAGATCTGCACGCCCGGAACGGTCGTGGCGATCGGACCGAATTCTCCACGCACTTCCGCAGGGGCTTGGGGTTTCGGGTCCCACGTCGAGTGTTGTGGCGGGCCGCCCAGCAGAAACAGCACGATGCACGAGCGGGCACGCGGTGTCGAGGATGTCGGCCGCGCCGGAGTCGTTGCCGGTGTCAGTCCCAGCGCCGCCAACCCGCCCGCCTGGAGAAACGTTCGTCGCGGCCAGTGTTCGCACAACCGCGGAGCTCGCGGGTCCCAGATCGTCAGCATGGCACTGCTCCCTTTCGATCCGGCCGAAGGCGGTCGGCACGTCCGCCCGTTGCCGCAACGCGGTTCCACCATACTCCACGGCATCGCGGTCCTGCAATCCCGCCATGCCGCCGCAGGACCTCACTCGCCGCGCAGAGCCTGAACGATCCGCACACGCGTCGCTTCCCGAACCGCCCCCCAGCTGGCCAGCATTCCCGCCACGTATACCGCCAAAAGCACGATCAATCCGTGCCGCCACGGGACGTCGGCCCCCGTGCTCTGCAGGTGCGGCAGCATCGCCAGCAGCGCCGCGATCACGCCCGAGCCGATACCCCATTCCAGCAACATCGAGCTTTCCCATAGCACCAGCGCCGCGATCTGCCGGCGGCGGAAGCCCACCGCGCGCAGCAGGGCGAATTCACCGCGACGCTCCAGGGTGTTTCTGAGCATCACCGTCGCCAGACCCAGCGTCCCCAGCACAAGCCCCAGTCCGCCCAGCGCCTGAAATGTCGACAGGTAGGTGTTCTGCACCACCAGGAAGCCGGCCAGTCGATCCGCCACACGTTCTACGTCTGCCCCGTAGGCGGCCAGACGCGTTTCGAACAGGTCGGCCAGCCGTTGCAGTTCCCGTCCGCTGAACGCCGGCCACGCCTCCGGTGGTCGCTCGTCACCAGCGCCGGCCGGCGGTGCATCCGGCCCGCGGTGACCGACCAGAAAGTACTGCCATCCGGCCCGCGACGGAAACAGTTCCAGGAAATGCCGCTCGGACACCAGCAACACACCCTGCAGAACGCTGGTGTCCAGCATCGCGACGAATCGAACTGTCCGCGGACGGCCGGATTCGTCCAGAATGGTCATCGTGTCGCCGACCGCTTTGTGGAGGCTGTACATCATCGTGTTCATGTCGGCGATCGCCGGAATCACGTTCTCGGGCAGCTCTTGCTGCAGCCAGGTCCATTCGTTGGACCGCCGGGCGTTGACGAAGCGGAAGCCGCCCCGCTGGATCATCTCCGGCGGGACGCCCAGGACCGTCGGCTGTCGTGTGCGATACAGGTTCAGGCACGACGCATCGTCGCCCGGGCGGACGCGGAACCCGATCACCGTCGCGCGGTCCAGCAGCCGGCGATCCGCTTCTCTGATCCCGTCCCGCAATCCGGCGTCGCGCTGGCCCTCGATCGTCATCAGATCCTCGACCACCGGCACGGATGTTTCGACGATCAACTGAAAGCCGCCGTTGCCCGAGTCGTACCGGGGGTGCTCCTGAGCCGGATTGCGCCGTCCGGCTGCGACGGCCACAATCACGAAGGTCGCGGTTGCGATCAGTCCTACGGAAAGCAGGCTCCGGCGACGGTTGCGCCCGGCATTCCGCATCCCCAGAATCATCGTCGCCGCCACGCCGCGGCCCAGCAGCGGCAGCGAGCGATCGGCATCCAGCAGTGCCGCCAGCAGCAACTGGTTCGCGGGCAGCAACGACGTCCCGATCACGAAGAAGCAGACCACGTTCCAGCCGATGCCGAAAAATGCCTCTGTGGACGGCACGAGCCCGGACAAGGCCGCGGCGAGCAAAAGAGCGTCTGCCGCGACGATCGCCAACGCAATCGCGACGTTGCGCCGGCGACGACGTCCCCGTTCGCTCTCACTCACCACGCGTTCGGTCCGGCCGGCGAGCAACTGTCGGGGGCTCAGCTGCGCCAGGCTCCGTTGTCCCCACAGGACCGCTCCCCCAGCCACTACGAACGCCCCGACGACGCCCGCCAGCACCGCGGTCGGTCGCACCGACAGAAACAGGTCCACCGTGCCCACCGCACCGACCCACCAGGTCGTCAGGCCGTGAATCATCAGCCCGCCATAGGCCACCGCCGCGGCCGCCCCCAGCAGGCTTCCCGCCGCGATGACCACCGCCTGTTCGCACAGCAGCAGTCGGCGGATCGCGCGGGGAGCGAATCCCAGCGCCGCGAGCAAACCGATCTGCGCACCCCGGCGTTCGATGCCCAGCCGAAACAGCAGACCGATCAGAATCACTGCCGCCAGAATCAGAAAGAAACTGAAGCCCACGAACAGTCCGGCGAAGTCCGTCGTGCCCGACGCCGACCGCAATCCGTGCCACTTCACCGGTTGTACGAGGATCCCGTAGCTCTTCGGATCGAGATTCCGGGCGACCGCATTGGCGAAAGCGGTGGCCAGAGCGTTCAGGTCGTTCGAACCGTCCGCGGTGTTCCGCTGTGCCGCGCCGTCCGTCTTTGCGCGATCCTCGGGCCGGCCGCTCGGCGTCCCGGCCGCCGCCACACGGAACGAGGTCAATCGACCGTACCGCGTGCCCCACAGACGCTGAGCGGCCGCCAAGTTCACGAACGCCTTGGGCGTGGCTCGAAAGCGGTCCCAGTATGCGTCGTCCCGCTCGGTGACACGGTCCAACTGCATCTCGAAAGGCTGGTCCCAGTCGGCGATGTCGTCCACGTCGGTGATGCCCCGTACTTCGGGCGTCATCTGCGGATCGGCCGCCGGAGAGTCTTTCAGCCGCACTACATCGCGGACGCGGAACTCACGGGACGTCTCGTGCAGCGCGCCGCGATGGTCGACTTCGTAATAGGTCAGCCGCAAGCGGTCGCCGGGTCCGACCGCCAGATCCTCGGCCAGCCAGTCGTTGATCACGATCTCGTCGTCGGCAGCCGGAGGCAGCACGGGCCGCTCGGCGACGGCCGACGGCCAGGGGCCGAACGGCGGCTCGCCGATCGTGCGAAAGTCGACTCCGGCGACGATCGAATACATGGAGTACCGTTGTGGATCCACCACGCTGGTCAGCTCGTTCGCCAGGTAGACGTACACGGGAGAACGCGCGAGCCCCAGCGTCTCGGCCGCTTTTTGGGCCGCGTGGACGGCCGGATCGTCGAGGATCAGGCGGCCGCTTTCCAACGCCACGTACCCCAAACGCGGATTGGGCCGGACCTTCAGCTCCACATCCGGCAGGTCCACCGTGCGTTGCAGTGCGGCCTGCAGCGCTGCCGCGAGTTTTTCCGCCTCAGGCCGTTTTCCCGCCTCCGGGTCGCGGAGTTCGAAAAACAGCGCATTGATCCGCGCCGGACGGCCTTCCGGGAGCCTCCGCGAGGGCCGCAACTGCGACAGGCCGACCGCGGCCTGGAGTGTCCGCAGCGGAATGTACGCGGTCCGGGGAAGCTGCTGACTGGGATTGAGCGTGAATCGTGCCGCCGACACTTCGTCGGACAGCACACCCGCGATCCGCACGGTCAACTCCCGCGTGACCGGCTTGTCACCCCCGCCCAGCAGCGTGTCCCGCGGGACCGATTGAGGAATCTCGATCCACAACGTCACCTGCCGTCCCACCAATTCCTGCGGCGTGGCCGTTGTCCGGGCACCGATCAGCTCGCGAGCCACTCGTTCGTTTATCAGGATCGTCTCACCGCTGGGCGGTTCCGTGCCGAAATCCAGCAAATCCGTCAGGGAACCCAGGCGGGGCCCGCGTGAGCCGGAATGCGCCGAGTCGCCGGCCGTCGGCGGGGAAACGCCGACGAGCTGCACCTTGCCGGCTCGCCGACGCGTTCCGTCCGGACCGGCCAGCTCCACCGCCGTGGTCATCAGCAATGCCGGGGCGACCGTACGAACGCTCTTCACCAACTCCGGGTCCTCGATCAGCCGATGGGCCCATTGTTCCGTGAAGAAGCGTGGGCTCTGCACCGCCAGGTCGATGCGGCCCAAGCGGCGGAGCGAAAGCGCACGCAGGCTGTCGCGGACCGAGTCGCCCACGATCAAAGCACCGCCGATGACCGATGCTGCAGCGAGCGTGCCCAGAGCCACCGCCAGATGGGTCCGCGCGAAGAATCGCAAACTGCGCCACACGAGCCGCCAGCGTGTCATGGCGTCGTCCTCGTGAGTCCTAACGGTCGGCCGCAGACGCCGGAAGGGGTACGCGGCGGCGACCGCCGGTCGCGGCATGACCATGCCGGCGACCACACTGGTGGGGACGGATCGATGCGTCCGTTGTCGCCGCGAGCGACGGACACGTGCAACGCCCGATCCGTCGCTTCGCTCAAGTGATCAGTGTGGCGGCGGTGCGCGCCGATTCAACCCTCGCGGGATTCGAAGTCGCGCATCACCTCGATCAGTCGCTGGACGCCTTCTTCGGGAAACGCGTTGTAGATGCTGGCCCGCATGCCCCCCACGCTGCGGTGGCCCTTCAATCCGTCCAGGCCGGCCTGCCGGGCGAACTCGATGAACCGTGCGTCGCGTTCGGGATCTCCTGTCACGAACGTCACGTTCATCCAGGATCGCGATTCCTTTTCCGCGGTCGGCCGGAACAGGCGGCTCTGGTCGAGGTATTCGTACAGCCGGGCTGCCTTGCGGCGGTTCCGCTCGGCCATCGCCTCCAATCCCCCCTGTTGCTCGATCCAGCGGAAGACCCGTGCCATCACGAACACGCCGAAAGTCGGCGGTGTGTTGTAGCACGAGTTGGCTTTCACGTGCGTGCGGTACTGCAACATGGTCGGCAGTTGCTCGGACCCTCGCTGGACGAGATCGTCGCGGACGATCACCAGCGTCACGCCCGCCGGTCCGAGATTCTTTTGTGCACCGGCGTAGATCATGCCGAACCGGCGGACGTCCAACGGCCGGCTGAAGATGTCCGAGGAGGCGTCGCAGATCAGAACCGCGTCGTCGGGAAAGCCGCTCCAGTCGTGAAACTGGGTGCCATAGATGGTGTTGTTGGAGGTGACGTGTACGTAGACCGGTCGCTCACTGAACTGCCAACGTTCCCGTGGCGGGATGTACGAGAAATTCCGGTCTTCGCTCGAGCAGACGACGTGCACGTTACCGAAACGGCGGGCTTCGGCCAGCGCCTTTTTCGACCAGGAACCGGTCACCAGGTAGTCGGCCGTGTCCTGTGGCTTCAGCCAGTTCATCGGCGCCATGAAAAACTGCGTCGACGCGCCACCCTGAAGAAACAGAATGTGGTACTCGGGCGGGATGTCCGCCAGCCGACGACATCGCTCGATCGCGTCATCGAGAATCTCCTGGAAGGCGGCGCCGCGATGCGAGTGTTCCAGGACGCCGATGCCCGTGCCGTCGAGATTCCAGATGGCCTGCTGAGCTTCGCGCAACACCGGTTCCGGAAGTATGGCCGGGCCGGCGGAAAAATTGAAGATCCGTTCGGAACGATTCATGGATTGCTCCATCGTTCGCAGCTGACGAAGACCTCGCGGCGGAACCGTCGGCGACACGGTGCGCCGCCGGTGTGTCGGTGCGGCGCCCCGCGCGCCCACACGCAGTCACTTGGCCGTTCGTCCGCCCCGGCCGGTGTCGGCGGCGACCGGCACCGGCGTCACCGTGGGGTGTCGCTGCGAAGGCCTGACCACCGAAAGGTCGGCAAACCAGACGTAGACTGCCAATACGACCGCGAGCAGCACCAGACCGTAAGGACGCGCCCATCGCCAAGGTGTCAGGTCCACCACGGGCGGATCGTCGTTCCGGTCGATTCCGTCACCAGCGGGACGTACGGCGCCGATCAGCAGCATCAGCAACACCAGACCGGCGAACACCGCTCCCAGGAAGTGGTACTCGTGCATCGCCGTCACGTATCGCGCCAGCGGCGGAAAGAAATAGCCGGCCGCGATCGCCGCGACGCCGACGATCAGAGCCGCGTTCGCCGCCGATGCGGGAACGTGCCGTGTCGTCATCCCCACCAGGACGACGGCGAAGATCGGTATGAAGTACAGCCCGTTCATCTTCTGCAGGTATGCGAAGATGCTCTCCTGACCGGCCAGCAGCGGCGCGACGGTCATGGACACCAGGGCCACCGCCCAGCCGAACACCTTGCTCGAACGAATCACCGCCCGTTCGTCGGCCTGCGGGCGCAACAGCTCCTTGTAGACGCCCAGGCTGAACAGTGTGGCGGTGGAGTTCAGGGCCGAATTGAACGAGCTGAGCACGGCGCCCACCACTACGGCGGCGAAAAAACCGGCCAGCGGACGCGGCAATACGTCACGAACCAGGCGTCCGTACGCGTGGTCCCGGTGAAGGCCTTCTGCCGCGTAGAGGTGATACGCGATGATGCCGGGCAGCACCAGGATCAGCGGAGCCAGGACCTTGAACGTGCCGGCCAGCATCACGCCGCGCTGCCCTTCCTTCAGGCTGCTGGCGCCGAACGCTCGTTGGATGATCTGCTGGTTGGTGCACCAGTAGAACAGATTCAACAGCAATACGCCCGTGAACAATGTCGAGAATGGTACCGAGGAACCGGGACCACCGAGCGAATTGAACTTCTCCGGATGGCTTCGGTAAAGGGCCTGCACAGCGGCCAGCACCGAATCGCTGTCGACCGCCCGCAGACCCAGCCAAAGGATCAGCAGTCCTCCGGCAAGCAGACCGAACCCGTTCAACGTGTCGGAAACGGCCACGGTCCGCAGTCCCCCGAAAATCGCGTACATGCTGCCCAGCAGGCCGATCAGCCACACCGTGCCCCACAGCAGCACGGTGTGCGACCGGATTCCCGTGAGTTCGGGCAGATCCAGGATTCCGATCAGCCCGGTCGCTCCCGTGTACAGCACGATCGGCAACAGGATCGCCGCATAGGCCGCGATGAAGATCACGGTGGTGATCGTCCGCGTGTGGCGGTCGAACCGTTGCGCGAGGAATTGCGGCACGGTCGCCACGCCGCCACGCAAATATCGGGGAAGAAAGAACAACCCCATGACGACCAGTGACAGGCCGGCGATCACCTCCCAGGCCATCACGCACAACCCGTCTTCGAAAGCGGCGCCGTTCAGGCCGACGAGCTGTTCGGTGGACAGATTGGTCAGCAGCAGCGAGCCGGCGATGTAGCCACCGGTCAGCTTGCGGCCGCCCAGAAAGTAGCCATCGGTCGTGTCGTGCCGATCGTGGCGCGTCAGCAGCCACGTCGCCAGAGCGACCAGCCCCGTAAACAGAATGAACGACACGAACGTGACCAACGGCATGGATCGGTTCCGCTGATGCGGCGGCACGGCGGCCGGAGTTCCGCCCCAAACACGCCGGGGCCGGGTTGCATCGCGACATGGTAGGCGCCGGGTTGGCGGTGCACTGTCCCGCTTCCGAAGTGCGAAATCGCATCGCAATCCGGCGATCGAGGGAACTTTACAAACCGGTGCGGCCGTCCGCCATGGTCCGCGCGGCGGCCGGCGTCGGACCGGTGGATGTCCGAATCGCGACACGGTCGCGCGAGCGGCATGCTGCGACAGGTTTTCTCAACCGGCGGTCGTGTTCGGGGTTTCTACTTGAATAGATCGCGCGGCAGAGGGATACTAGCACTATATGAGTGGGTGAAAGTTGCTATTCTATCCGAATGTGTGTTTAGATTTCGGTTGCGGAGCCCCGCGGGGCATCGTGGCAGCCGAACGCGGGGGAGTTCCCAGCCG
>RFHO01000138.1 GCA_003696385.1 Planctomycetota bacterium
CGTGTGTTCGCCGAGATATGCTCCCGCCGCCGCGCCGAATGCACCGCCGAAGACGGCGCCGAGGATCGTTCCGAGAATGGGAACGATCGAGCCGAGCGAGGCTCCACAGAGGCTTCCGGCCATTGCCCCGGCCATCGCCAGCACGACGCTCCGCCGCGCGGCCCGCTGTTTGGCCACCGCGCGTGCCCCCGAGACGAATTCGAGCAGTTCTCCCAACGCGGCTGCGATGGCCAAGGCGGCCACCGTCCACCACGAAACGCCATGACCGGCGTCCGACCGCACCAGCCACGCAAACAACGCGGTGGTCAGCACGATCAGCCAGTTCCCGGGGAGCGTGAACAGATTCAGCGCCCAGCAGGCCGCGTTGGCCAGCGACAGCAACGCGGCAATGAAATAGTACGTTACGGGAGACATGCTTGGCGTTGCCTCGTGCCTACCCCGTTTATTCAAAACCGGCTTCTTGCGGCCTCGCACGACGGCAGGTTAGCATCTGTGCAGGACTTCTCCCAACGGCCATGCCGCGTTCGGTTCAGCGTGGTCGGCTTGCTGCATGTCCTTGGCATTTCAGCTTTCAGCGGTCTCGGCGTCGTTCACAGAATCGCCGTGGAAGTCTGTAGTGGTTTGCGGTCGTCTTTGGTCAAGGGGCTGTACCGTCCGGCAGGCGCTCCGTGGTCCGGCGCGGGGGCCCATGTGGGGGTTGCGGTGACCGGATCCGCAGAAGGAGGCAGACCGCTCGTCTTCGAAGCGAGTGTATCCCGCCACAGCGGAGTTGGTGTGCGACGGGGTGGGAATGCGGCCGGTATGCGATGAGGACAGGTGCCATCATCGTCAGGATCGGCAGAGGTGTTCCACCACGTGCGTCAAGAAGGGCGGGGCGTACCGGTCTGATGGACGATACGACGTAAACTTTCCGGAGCACGCGGCCCAGAAGGGGCACTCCGGCGGCACGGCCGTGGTGGCCGCCCGGACTCGATGGGATTGGATACGGCGGAGTTCTGAATGATTCGCGTGGCCATAGCCGACGATTCACGGACGGCGCAGGAATTGTTGCGATCCGTCCTGGAACAGGACCGGGATATCCGGGTGGTGGGCACAGCGGCGGACGGCGCGGAAGCCGTGGAGATGGCGGCCGATGTGAAGCCGGATGTGATCCTGATGGACGTGCACATGCCGCGGTTGAACGGGTTCGAGGCGACGCGTCGGATCATGGCACAGACTCCGACTCCGATCGTCATCGTCAGCAGTACGTCCGTGATCGAAGAAGCCCGAACGGCGTTGCGTTCTCTGGAGGCCGGGGCGCTGACGATTCATGTGAAGCCGCCGGCGCCGACGGATCCGCACTTCGACAAGGTGTCGCGGGATCTGCTTCTGACGGTGAAGGCCGTGGCCGATGTTCGTGTCGTCCGGCGGCGTCCGATCGCCATGCCGGATGCGACCGGCGACGTCGAGTTCGAATGTGGTGGCGCGGGGGGCGGCAGCCGTCCGGAGGTGGTGGCGATCGCTGCGTCGACGGGCGGACCGAAGGCGTTGGTTTCGATTCTCAGCACGCTGCCGGCGCATTTCGCCGTGCCGGTTCTCGTCGTTCAACACATTGCAACGGGATTTACACAGGCGCTGGCGCAGTGGCTGGACGGTTGCACGCCTCTGGCGGTGAAGCTGGCCGAGCACGGTGAATCGCTGCGCCCGGGAACGGTGTATCTGGCCCCCGAGGAAGCGCATCTGGGCGTTTCTGCACAACGCACGCTGGTGGTGGACGACCAGACGCCGGCGATTCTGGGGTTTCGTCCCTCGGCGACATACCTGTTCCGCAGCGTGGGTGAAGTGTTCGGCAAACGGGCGCTGGCCGTGATCCTGACGGGAATGGGGCGCGACGGCGTAGAGGGATTGCAAGTGGTCAAGCGGGCTGGCGGGGAGGTGATGGCTCAGGACGAGCAGACCAGCGTGGTGTTCGGGATGCCTGCGGCGGCATTGTCCGCGGGCGTTGTCGACCGCGTCCTTCCGCTGGACGGGATCGCCGAATGCCTGAAGCGTCGGATCGGCAGCCGATGATTCGCCGTTATTGCGAGCGTTCCAGTGCGAACAGTCCTTCGAGGCGTTACAAGCCGTGTGAGCGTCGCGATCGGTGCGGACTGCCGGCTTGGACCGACAGGGCGGTGTGTCGGCGGAAGGTGGACACTTGCCGGACGGACGTGTCTCGTTGCTGAAGTACAGTTGAAACGGTACGAGAGTGCTTGGAGGTCACTCCGGCGAATCCCACAAATTGCGATTTCGTCGGAGTCCGGCGGGTCGGGACCGAGACCAGCAATCGGGAGTGGAGCCAATGGCACGGATCCTGGTGGTCGATGACAGTGCGACGCAACGGGACATGGTGCAGATCCTGCTGGAAGAGGCTGGCCATACCGTCCTGCAGGCGGACGACGGTAAACCGGCGCTGGAGATCATTCATCAGCAACAGCCTCACCTGGTGATCACGGACCTGCAGATGAAGGAGGTCGATGGTCTGGAAGTCGTCCGCACTGTTCGGGAGAACTGGCCGCAGATTCCGGTCGTGTTGATGACGCAATACGGTAGCGAGACGATTGCCGCGGAAGCTCTGCGGCTGGGAGCGTCGAACTTCATTCCCAAGAAGGTGTTGCAGGAACAGTTGGGGCGGATTGTTTCGGAGCTGCTGGAAGTTGTCGAATCACGTACGAAACGTGACGAAATGACCGCAGCGTTGCGCAGCGTGCAGCGTGCCGAGATGGAATTCGTGATCGGTAACGATCCGCGACAGGCGTCCCGACTGGTGGCGTTTCTGGAGGATCAGCTGCACCAGCTCGATTGCTTCGATCAGGCTTCCGTTTTCCGGATCGTTCTGGCTCTGAAGGAGGCGCTCGTCAACGCGATCGATCACGGGAACCTGGAACTCGATTCGAAATTGCGGGAACTGGAAAACAACGAGTATCACCGGTTGGCGGAACAGCGTCGGATACAGCCGCCGTACTGTGACCGCAAGGTGACGGTGGTGTACCGCCTGGAGCCCGACGCGGTGAGTTACACGATCAGCGACGAAGGTCCCGGCTTCGATCCGTCGCAGATTCCCGATCCCCGCGATCCGGAGAATCTGGTCAAGGCGAGCGGTCGCGGTCTGATGCTGATCCAGACCTTCATGGATGACGTGTATTTCAGCGAGCGAGGCAACACCATCACGATGGTGAAACAACGAGAGCACAAACCGACGGCTCAACTGGCCCCGTGCTGAATCACACCCCGGTGAACTCGGCCGGAGCACCGTTATCCCTTTCCGGAGCGGTGGTGATTTCGTATCCGCGTCACATGCGGTTCTTCAACGCCGTCGTCACTTCACTTTCGGCTTCGTGGGTTGCGAACCGACGCCGCGAGAACGGAGTGTTCAGGGGGCGGCCGATTCCGCGAACTTCTGGTTGCACCGCCGATTCCGTTCGTTTGCGCGGGATGCCCGACGTATTTTCGCCCGGCGATGTGGCCGGATGCGCGTCGTCAGTTGTGCCCACGTGAGGTTCCGCGGTTGCCGCTACGCGTCGCGGGACGCCGACGAGAATGCGCCCAGTGCCTTGTCGGCTCGCGATCCCGCAACCAGCGAGGCTTCAGCGACCCGCATGCGCCGGAGAGCCTGTGTCGGAGACCTGGTTTTACGCACGGATGCCGGCTGCTTACCATGGTGAACTC
>RFHO01000139.1 GCA_003696385.1 Planctomycetota bacterium
CGCCCGTTCGTCCGATCGTAGACGACATATCCGCGCAGCCACGTGGCATCCTTCTTCACCAGCGACGTCGGATCATCGACGTCCTGAAGCTCTCCGCTGATCACCTCGAAGCGGTACTCATAGACGCGATAACGGCCTTCCAGGGCTTTCATGACCTCGATCGCTCGCTGAAGCCCGACCCGTTCCGCGGCACACGCATCGCCACCTGCCAACAATCCCCACAGCGCACCGCACACCATCACCGCGGCCCACCCGCGGGACCACCATTCCGACCACACGCTCATTCGACCGACCATCGCACACTTTCTCCCCTCGACACCAACAACCCGCACCACCGCAACCCATCGCCTCGAGTCTCACGTCTCGCTTCCACCACCGCTACCGCCTCCGCTCCCACGGCAATCAATCCTGATGCCGATCAAACTCATGGGTGGAGGTAGCGGCCACGAATAGCAACGGCAACCACTCGCAGTTAAAACGCAACTGGTCGTCGTTGGACAGCAGCCAAAAGTTCGCTCGAAACACGGAGTTGCATTTGTCGATTTACACGTCCAATGTGCGGAACCTGTGCAAGCTCCGCACGGCACCGACGGAGACCCGATACAGGCATATGCATCGCACGCTATAGACTCTGGACGATTGCCTTGGCAAAGCGGTGTTCCGACCGAATTGCACGGACCAAATGCGGCTGCCCGAAACGCTCGTAAAACTGCCTCAGGAACCTGATCGCCAGGAAATTGTTCGCTCGAATCAACTGTGTTCTGCGCAGCAATTAAGGCGCACAACGAAATCGCACCAGCAACGCATCGTGTAAGCCTCTTCGTTTCACGCTCGTTTCCGTTCCCCGAGACATCAGCCAACTGCACAAACCCAAAGACAAGGCGGCGGTCACCGCGAAGTCCGCGCCGAACACCACTTGCGTCTCCGGGCGACAATCGGACGTCGCGGCGGTTCGACCATCCCCACCGGATCACACCGACGGCCATCTCCTGCGACCGATCGACAACGTTTCGCGCACCTCGGACCATACAAAACCCACAGGCAGGTTCAGTCCCACACGCGCTGCACCCGCTGCCGCCAGCATTCGATCCGTAATGGTCGGCGGGGGCGGACGCTCCGCCAGGTAACCCAGTCGGAACAACGCCCTGCCGGCGATGCGGTTCAGCCGCTCCACCTGCTCTCGCCCCAGCAGACGCCGCGCGTTGCCGACGAAGCGGTCACTGATCGGTTCCAGAGCCCGCGCCTTCCACGCCAGCTCACGCACCGGGATGCCGTCCCGGTTGCCATGCCCCCGAGCGACAGCCGGCTCGTACGGGAGTTCGAGGAACTCGAGAATTCGACGAAACGCGGACTCCGGATCCGCAACGATCGTTTCGTAGCACAATGGAAGCACGTCGGGCTGCGCCCGATCGAGCTCTTCCCGCAGAAACCGGTAGTAGTACAACCACACCATCAGACCACCGTAGATGCCGCATCGCAACCACGGCACGCCTGACAGGCTGACGGCCACGTCGCGCCCGTCCCGATACAGGAACAGGATCCTGGCTTCCGGGAATACCTCCCGGATCCGCCGGATACGACTGGTGTTCTCCGGCGTCTTGTCACCGAAACAGCGAACCGCGGGCCGCCCCACACGTGCGAGGTACGCGCGGGCAATCTGTTCCCAGATCGCCCTGGCCTCTGTCGGCGCCGTCACCGAAAACGTCGGCGGCGCAAGATCCAACTCCAGATCCGTACAGATCCGCTTCCAGTGGCGGAGCTGGCCCCGCCGGCTGCGACGATAGAAATGCGAAAAGAACTTCAGCTCCGGCGGTACGGCGATCTGCGAGTGCCGGTTCAGCGCCTGCTGAAGCATCGTCGTGCCGGATCGCGGACAGCCGAGAATGAAAATCGGCCGCAAACCGGTGTCCGAGCCGACAGCCCGTCCCACGCCGCCCGGCACGGGACGACAACCGGCGGCCTGCGGCTGCGAGTGACTCCACCCGGCCGAAACAGCCCGTGCCGCGTCCGGGACGCTTTCCCCGACCGGACTCCGGTCCCCGCACCTACCCTCTGCCCGATGGGCGGCGCCCCGGACCGGACCACCCTGGCCGCCCGCCCCGCCCGGAGCGACAAACGAACGAAACGCATGCTGCGACATCTTCAGCCCCGATTTATGCGGCTGCCGCCCGCGGCCACGACATTCACCGGACTCGACAAAAAAGTAGACTTATCACAGATGCGATGGTACAGGCGATCACAATACACGGCAAATTTTTTTCACCTCAGAATACTGATTCCGTGCAATCTCTTACAAGTAACGCAATTTCACTATTCATACGTTGGTCGTCGTGACCCGATGTTCGTTTGCCCCATCGGAAACGAACGGGAAGACGATGACCAACCCGCGGCGCTGCTGTCCGTCGGTTGCATAACACGAGCCATCGGACGAGCATGACCCGCATGGTGACACTCATCGGCGTCGTCAAACCGACGTGCGCACGGTCCCGGCCACGGCGAGTGAAGCACCGGCAAGCCGCACGCACTTTGCGCAGGCGGCTCGACCACACACCTGGCTACGGGCGTGCCCATCCCCAATTCCCTCGACCAGGGCAACGCGGTTGTCGGCGTCACCTGGACCGCCAAAAGGAAGGGCACAGACCTCCGGAGCGGAAAGGCCGGCAGGGGGAATCGACGAGGCCGGGGAAAGCGTCGGCGGCACGGCGCCGCTGAAGAAACGGCACGGAACGAAGACCTCCGCCGGGCGCGCACGTCAGACCGCCTCGGACACGCTCGCGGTTCACGGGCGGTGCACCTTCAGCAGCACCACGCGGTCGGACCGGTCATGTCGCGCCGCCGGCGGATCCGCGGAATCGCCGGCTTGCAGAGACGACACACGCGACAGAGAAGAGAGAAGAAGAGGCGCCGGCGGGATTCGAACCCGCGATGGCGGATTTGCAATCCGCTGCCTTAGTCCACTTGGCTACGGCGCCAAAATCGCGATCCCGACGGGGCGACGGAAAGCCGATCGGCCTTTGCCCACCGGCCCCGCCTCAGCGAAACGGCCCGGTGATTTCGCCGACCTCCATCGACCCGCGCAGACTGCGCGAACACGACATCGAGGCCGCGCAAAACAAAAAGTGGACAGGGGCGGAATCGAACCGCCGACACCAGGATTTTCAGTCCTGTGCTCTACCAACTGA
>RFHO01000140.1 GCA_003696385.1 Planctomycetota bacterium
AAGCTCGCATCGCTTTCCGCACGATGGTTTCTGCGTTCGCGTGCCGGCGTCGTGGCCTCCGGATCTGCCCTGAATCGCCGGGATCGGGCTGTGACCATTGTGCATCCGTCGCCACCGGCGCCTGTCTGTGGACGCCGACCGCCGAACAACGCATCGTGACTCTGGCAAAAGCACAGCAGCCAGCGTCTGAACGCCGCACCGTGGAACGGAGATTGCAGCCGACGGCGAACGAGTTCCCCAATCAGCCGACCATCCGGCGACCCGACTCCGCTCGTCGTTGGGCCCCCTGACACCGACTACGGATTGGAACCACCATGAATCCATACAGCTCTTTGGCCGACGACGTGTACACCAGCATGAGCTTGAACACCGAAATGCCGCTTCCGGGCAGCCGAGAGTCGGTGTTGAGCTTTTTCGAACGGATCCAGAAAACGTTCCCCACGATGCGGAACTTCTACACGCGCGATACCGGTGATCTGGTGCTCGAGGAAGACAAGGATTCCGGACAGCAGCGCTGGGTGACGCTCGAAGCGCGCCGGATCAGCTCCGCGCACTTCAACCCCGGATCCGTCGGCGAGGCGATGCGTTTGCACGAGCTGGTCCTGGACGTCGCACCGTACATGCTGTCGCTCAGCCCGCTGGATTGCGAAGCCCTCGACTACGTCATGGGATTCGACTTCCTGTACGCCGGCAACCATGATCAGTTGGTGGCCGAAGCGTTGGAGCTGCCGACCTCGTTTGCACCCCTGCTGGACGTGGCCGGCTCCCGGGTACTCAACTATGAACCAGCCATCACGATTGGGCTGGACGAGAGTTGCCGCCTGCAGGCCCGTCTGATGATCGAAACCCGCACGACTGCGTACCAGGTACGTCGCGGCAGCTTCCCGGAAGACCCCATCAGCGTCTACTTCAGCGTGCGGCAGTACGGCAGCATCGACAAAGACGTGGGATTCGTGGCCACCATACGCCAGCTGAGAGAACGCTGCGAAGAACTGCTGGACGAATTCGTCGTCGGGCAGGTGTTGCGACCGCTCGCCCAGGCGATCTCAGCCGGCTGAACGCTGCAGACTCACGGGTGCGCCGCGCGCCGATGCCCGGATTCCGGTTCGGCGACGAAGGCGGCGTGGCCAAAAACCGCAGCAAACGGTCCGCCCGGCGGTCACACGCGATACGCCCGTGGCCCGGCCCAACGAGATCGGACCACCGTTCTGTTCGTTCGAGGCCCCGACCGCACGGCCGCACCGTCACTCGTGCCGCATCGACACCTCGGCCCAAAGATTCTTTCCCGCCAGGTAGTGTCCGGGAATCAGGCTCACCTTGTCGAACGGCACCGAAACGTTGATCGTCACCAGGTCCTTGTTCTGTGCGTTGGCCAGCTGATTGTTGGGATTCGGATTTCCCGGAGCCGGCGTGACCGTGATCTTGACCGAGACATCGCCGGCGGCCACGTTCAGCGTCTGCCCCAGAAAATCCTTGATCCACTGCTCGACGGCCTGATTGGTAGAACCGTCGAGGATCGCCTGCCGCACCGCTTCGCGCGTCGCATTCGTGACCACCTGCGAAACCATCATCGCGCGGCCAAACTCGATGATCCCCAGCACGACGACGAAGAACAGCGGCAGCACCAGCGCCGCCTCCACCAATGCCGCCCCGCGCCGCTCGCTCACCGACCGGGCGCCGCCCACTTCGCGGATCCTGGGTCTTTGCGACACACGTCGCCCGTTCCGGCACTTTTTCGTATCGGCCATCGGCTTCATCGGTGCGGCTCCGCTTGCCCGGGTCTTTCGCGGCGATCTCAACCGGTAGACGCTACACAGTCGACCTCGCTTGGACGCTAGCTCACACTCCGGGCGCGTGCGGGTCCTTGCCGGTTGAATCGGCGGCGATCGGAACACGGACGCCATCGGTTGTAATGGTCGTGCGGCTTGTAGCGGACGCGCTTCCGGACGGCGTGTGCCGAACTCTGATTCGCCACCGGACCCGGCATGGGAATGGCGCACCGTCGAGCCGTTCATGTCGGCGACCATCGCTTCGTGAAATTCGTGAAACCGGGACCACCACGGATCAGCGCAGCGTCCCGTTCGGATGCTTGGCAAAACGGACGCGCGTGCCAGCGTCCCCGTCAGGCGACCGACCGGGCCGTCGGTGCCCGTCGATCCCCGACTGCACCCGTACAAGAGCGAACGGCGGATGGGGCAACCGAACCTCCCGCGGGGGGCGTTCCGATCGCAGACGCTCTACGGCCACCATAGCGGCCAGTTCGTCGAGGTCCGTGGTGTAACAAACCACAATCAGCTCGCCCGCCCGCGCCAAACGCTCCTCCAGCTCGAACGGGCCTTCGAGCCGGACGACGGGCGCGCCCACGTAGAACGCAATGGGATCAAGGGCCTCGGGAGTCTGATTCAATCGATACAGAAATATCGCGCGGGACTTTCCCACCAGTCCCCGGACGACACGGCCGAATCGGGCATCGGCCGCTCTGCGATCGACTCGCGGCAACACCACTGCGTGAAAGGCACAAAACATGACGACCCAACCCGCCCCCAGCGTCACGAGCCCATGCTTGTGGCGGCCGAAAGCCCCAAGCGCCACCGCCGCCGTAACCACCGCGACCGCCACTCCCCCCAGAGTCATCAACTCACTTTCCAGATGCGGCCACCGACGCAGCGACACATGCACGCCCGCAGCCACGCCGCCGACCGCCGCCACCGCGACTCCGGTCGCGAACCACGCCGGCATCCGCCAACGCGACGCCCATAACCACGCCAGGTAGTTTCCCAGTGGCTCCGCGGCGGCCAGCGTCAACAGCGGCATGATGCCCAACGCGTAGTTCGCGTGCTTGCTGGGCTGAGCGGTGATCAGCGCAAGCTGACCAATGATCGAGGCGATCAGCCAGCGAGCGCGCACATCACCGCGGCGGGCCACCCGTGCCAGCCGCCAAAGGCCCCAGGCCACCCAGGGCGTCCATGGCAGCGGCATCGCGAACAGCTTGGGCAGGTAGTCCCACCAGGGATCATGCCCCAGCATGCCCTCCGCACGCCCGATCGTCTCGCGGTACCACACCTCGATCGCCTCGGGAGCCCTGAGCCAGACCAGTACCGGCCACCCGAGCGCGCACGCACCAAACACGCTCCAACCGACGGGCGTTCCCGCACCTCGCAGCCAGTCCCACCGGCGTTCCCACACGGCGAACACCACCAACGAGGCAACGAACAATGCCGGCGTGTAATGGAACTTGATCAGCCAGCTCGCTCCCAGCAGACACAGAATCGCCGTCCAGAGTCGGCGCCGCCTCGCTGTGTGCTCGTCGCCGTGTTCCGCATCCTCGCCGCCATCGCGGCCCACCAACGTCGGCGATTCGTTTTCGCTCGGCCATTGGACTCCCTGGCCGGGATCCTTTTCGAACACCCCGTCCGCGGACCGCGATCGGTGAGCTTCCCAGGCCTCGGGTTCGCAACTGATCGGGATTCGTGAACAGCGTCGCGGACCGCCGCCGGTGCTCTGACGCGCTTCAAGGATTCGGAAAAACGCTCCCCACGCCAGCGTCCACAAAAGCGTCAATGCCATGTCCGGTTCCGCGCGCCGGCCATAGGTGAGTACCCACGCCGAGGAGAATTGCATCACTGCTGTTGCGAAAGCGGCGTGCGTGCCGAACCAATGCCACGCCAGAACACACAGCACCGCGGCCACAGTCCACGTGCAAAGAGCCTCCGGCAGCCGCGCCAGAAATGCGTCGACCCGACCCACCACCCCGCCCAAGGCCGCCACGATCCAGTACGGCAGAGGCGGTTTTTGAAAGCGCGGCTTTCCCGCAAATCTTGGAATGAGCCAATCGCCGCTGGTGAGCATTTCCTGTGCGGGAACGGCCACAAATGCCTCATGTGTCCCCAGAGTTCGCTGACTCCCCAGCGCAAAAAGACACCACACCGCCCCCAGCAGAAATATCGCTCCCATTCCGAAACGAACCGAGCGGCCCGGGTCATTCCCAAGCCGCTCCCCCGCAGCGGACGAAAACAGCGCCCACAATCGCATCGTTGCAACCGGTGCCCTCTTGAGATCGAGTGCAGTCCGTCAGGCAGCGCGCCGGGACACCGCTTCGTGCGCCGCCCGAGCTCGTGCCGCCCCGTCCGACGTGTCGGACAGCGAATCCCATCGGATTGCGTACGGACGGTGGTCCTGCGATTCGTAGTAGGTCCGCATCATCAGCTCGCCGAGCATCCCGATGCTGAAGAACTGAATCGATGCCAGCCCCGCAAACACCGTCAGAAGCAGCAACGGGTTCCCGGTCATGTCCGTGCCGCCCACCTTCATGGTGACCGTTGCTGCGCCGCTGACGAAACTGAATCCGGCGCAGGCCAACCCGATCCCGCCGAACAGCCGCATTGGGCTTTTGGTGTAGCTGATCAGAAACTTCACCGTGATCAGATCGAGCAACACACGCAGGGTCCGGGAAAGACCGTACTTCGACGTACCGAACCGCCGCGGCCGATGATGTGTGACCATCTCGATGCACCGCGCGCCCCGCCAGTGCGCCAGAATCGGAATGAAGCGGTGCATCTCACCGTAAAGCGACAGTTCCTGTGCCACCTCGCGGCGGATGGCTTTCAACGTACAACCGAGATCGTGTACCGGGAAACCGGTGACGCGCGCGATCAGCCAGTTCGCGATCCGTGACGGCAGGATCCGCGTCACAAATCGATCCTTGCGGTCCTTCCGCCAGCCGTGCACCAGATCGTAGCCCTGGTCGATCAGGGCCAGCATCTCCGGGATGTCGGCAGGATCGTTCTGCAGATCACCGTCCATGGTGACCACCACCCGCCCGCGGGCCGCGCGAATCCCGGCATCCATCGCCGCCGTCTGCCCGAAATTCCCGCGCAGCCAGATGACTCGCACGCGATCGTCTGCAGCGATGATCCGCCGAAGCTCCTCCGCCGTACCATCGGTCGAGCCGTCATCAACGAACAGAATCTCCACCCGCTCCTCGCGCTCCGCAAATACACGAGCGACTTCCTCGTACAGCGGTCGCACGCTTTCCTGTTCGTTGTAGACCGGAACAACGATCGTCACATCCATGTCACTGACACCCTTTTGAGTCGCGGCCGATGCTGTCGGTTCGGGGCTCCACATCCGCCATCGGACACACGACACCCCGACACGGCCGGCCACCGGCGTGCACGAACCGGTCGTGGCGTCTGGCCGAGGCTCCCGGGCGTGGCCTCACGTTCCGAACGCCGAAGCTTCCATGCCACGTACTTCTCCCACTCAGGCCGCTCGCTCCCGACCGTTTCCGCCATCCACGACGCCCCGCCCGTCCGCCACGATCTCGCTCTCACGGAACAGTCGGCACACCCCCCGCTTGGAAGCGGCAACGAAATCGCAGAATTCCACAACCAGGGGGTGGCTGCTCTTTTCCCGCAGCGTCCGGACGGCCGTCGGGGTCGCCATCCGACCACGGAACATCGTGTCGAAAGCAAACTTGACCGCCCGGATGTCCTCCGACGTGAACCCAGCGCGGCGCAGCCCGATCAGGTTGATCCCGATCAGTGAATTGGCCGAAAGACTGCGTGTCATGCAGAACGGCGGAACGTCCTTCTGTACGGCCGACCCGCCGCACATCATCGCCAGCCGGCCGATCCGCGTGAATTGATGCACCAGACAGTTGCCGCTGAGTACCGCCCGATCACCGATCTCCACGTGCCCCGCGATCAGCGTGCCGTTCGTCAGAATCACTCCGTTGCCCAATCGGGCGTTGTGCCCCACGTGCGAATTGGCCATCAGGAAGCAATCGTTCCCGATCCGGGTCACCGTTCCGGCGCCGGTCCCGCGGTGCAGCGTCACGCCCTCGCGGATCCGACAGCGTTCCCCCACCTCCAGCCAGCTTTCGGTGTGGTCGAAGGCCAGATCCTGCGGGTCATCTCCCAACACCGCTCCCGCATGAACTTCCGTGCCGCTCCCGACCCGTGTATTGGACACGATACTGACGTGGGAACACAGTCGGACTCCGTCCCCCAACACGACATTCGGTCCGACGAAGCAGAACGGCCCCACTTCCACGTCGTGCCCCAGCTCCGCCGAACGGTCCACCACCGCGGAGGGATGAATCCGAGCGTGTGTGCCGTTGCGTCGAGCGACACGTTCGCGCGTGCAACCCGAGAACCCGCGGAATCGCGTGCGAAGAATTCCTGCACCCCGAATTTCGGACATCTGGAAACTCCCTTTTCCAGTTCGCTGCGCGGGTAAGCCCGCGCCGTCTTCAGCGGCGCGAACGGTACGCTGTTCGTCCAACCGCTGCAACACCAATCCCGCCCCCCGGATACCCTGTCGGCTTGTCGGGAAACACCTCTGGACCGAGTCTTTCCTTGCACGCTATCACTCCATACGAACGGACCATCGCCCGACCGCACCGATTCCCCGAACCCCAGCCGAACACGACGCCCCCATGACGCCGCGTGAGATGATTGCCCGTGTCTTGGACCTGCTGGTTGAAGACCTTCAACCGACGCTGCAACGAGCGCTCCAGCAGCACTACGGTGACCGCTGGCTCGACATCGCGCGCCAGTCGTTTCGGGACGACCGTTCGCTTGCCCCGCCGGGAAGCGCCATCCGCTGGGATGCGCAATCGTTGCTCACCATTCTCTGGGACCAATGGCCCCAGCTGTTCCGGGACCGATGCGGACCGTTCGAACGAAGCCTGATCAGTGAACTGCGTGAATTCCGCAATCGCTGGGCACACCAGCACGAATTCGACTTCGACGACACCTACCGCTGTCTGGACACCGTCGACAGGGTTCTCCGCCTGTTCGACGGCCCCCACCGGCAGGAAGTCGCCGCGATGAAGCGCGACCTGCTGCGGATGGAGTGTGAACGACTGTCCGACACCGGCGTCGAGGCGCCGGCTGGTAACCGGCGCATGGTCGTGCTTGTCTACGTGATCTGCTGCCTGGCCATCATTGTGCAGGGACTCTTGCTCTGGGGGCCCAAGGCCTGGTTCTTCGCGGCCTTCGTCGCTCTCACCTTCGGCTTCCTCACCTGGCAGCACCTGCGCCGTCCGACGATCACCGCCGGACCTCGCGAGTGCCCGCGCTGCGGACGCATCATCTACTCCAGGGACTGCCCGTACTGCTCGGCAAGGCCCACGGCAGGCACGACCTGACCGAAAGCGTGCACCGAATGCTTGCCGCTTTCGCCGGCACGCGCAGAACGGCGGCTTCGGCCACAGGGCGTGCGGCGACGCTTGAGTTTGGCCCCGCCCTCGGTATACTGCGACGCTCCGTACCGGCCACGCCCGGCACACCATGCCGGTGGCGTTCTGCGCCGGCAGTCGCCGATTGATCCGACACGGTTCCAGGAGAACGCGTTGCGATGGGACGCTACACAGGGCCCAAAGCCCGCATCAACCGCCGTTTGGGACAATTGATCTTCGAAAACAGCGGAGCCGCCAAGGCGTTCGATCGCCGGCCGCAGCCGCCCGGAATGGCCCAGCGACGGCGAAAACTCTCCACCTATGGCCTGGCACTCCGCGAGAAGCAGAAGATCAAGTACTACTACGGATTGCGCGAACGCCAGCTGCGCAAGTATTTCGCCGAAGCGCGTCGGCTGAAGGGCAATACGGGTGAAAACCTGCTCATCCTGTGTGAGCGGCGGTTGGACAACGTCATCCGCCGCGCAGGCTTCACGCTGACCCGTCCACAGGCACGCCAGGGCGTCGCGCACAAACACTTCCAGCTCAACGGCAGAACGGTCAGCATCCCATCCATCATCGTCCGCATCGGTGACAAAATCACCGTCCGGAACCGGGATAACCTGCAGAAGATGTACAAGGAACTGCTGCAGGAAGCCAAGGGTGAGCCCGCATCGTGGCTGGTCGTTGATCCGGAAAAGCTGGAAATCACGGTCACCGCCCTGCCGTCGATCGAAGACGTCACCCTGCCTGTCGATGCCGGCCAGGTGGTGGCCTTCCTGTCCCGCTGAATCCCCCGGTACGCCCCGCGCGGGGCGGCGGTCCCCGAACCGCAGCGGGAGACGGCCTTCGATTCGGCAAACAATGGATCCCCACGAACGCAAGCCGCCCCCGCACGCCGACAACGCCGAAAAGTTCGTCGAAGCCCCTTTCGAAATCTTGACGAATTCGCCGACTTTGGAATCATATTGTGCCCGCGGATCGGCTGCCGAACGGCCAAGCCGTTCCAGTTGATCCATCCGCGGAACCATACCCCCATAGCTCAATTGGTAGAGCAACTGACTCTTAATCAGTAGGTTCTAGGTTCGAGTCCTAGTGGGGGTACTTCGAACAGACAGAGCTTTGAACTCTTTGCAGGGCACGGCGTTACGATTCGGGGTTTTCCCGGATTGCAACGCCGTGCGGTGTTTTTCGGCCGGATGCTGCACCGCTTTTTGCAGCGGTTCACCGGTCAGTGCCGGGGCGGCTGTGTGCTCGACGGAACGTGCGGCCGGCCGCGTCGCGGCATGCCGTTCCGCGTCGGCGATGCGCGGCTTGTCGGCGGCTCAATCGTCGCTCGCTTTGGAGAAGTCTGTTCTGCTGCGCCGTGCCGTCGTCAAGGAGGCTTCCCGTCGCAGCCGCAAAGAGAATCCCTCCGCCTTTCGCCGGTTTCGTCTTGCGGCGGAAAAGGCCAGGGACTCATTCGGCACCTGGGAATTCACCGTCGCTCCGCCAGTCGACGGCGGTTGCGTCGGCCCAGAGGTCTTCCAGAGCATACAGCTCGCGTGCCTCCGGCGAGAAAAGGTGCAGGACGACGTCACCGTAGTCGTGCAGGACCCATTGCCCTGTCGTATCGTCCTCGACACCCAGCGGCACGGTGCCGCGTTCCTTCAGCACGCGGCCGACTTCGTCGGCTATTGCCCGCAGCTGGCGTGGATTCGTCCCGCTGGCAATGACGAAGAAATCCACGATCGGTGTCAATCGGCTGAGATCCAGCACGACGACATTCTCGGCGCGGAAATCGTCGGCAATCCGCGCCACTTCGCACGCCAGCTCGCGAGCGGCCCTCAGCTGGCGTTCCCGTTCTCGTTCCCAAGATGCTTGTTCGGATCGGGATTCGAGCATGAACTCCTGGTTCATTCTGGGGTCGGTGCAGACGCACCGCGTGTCTGTGTGAGATCATCGACTTCGGACCGTCCGCTCGGGCGTCCGGCGACGGTGGTTTCATCGTAACAGATCACCGGACACCATCAACACCGACAGTGCATCCGCACACGGCAACCGCGCCGTGGCCGTCCCGAATGTGTGGATGCACCGTGCAGCGAACGGCGGGCCGTCGACAAATCCAACGGCGTGCTGCGGCTGGGTCGATTCGGAACCCGTCCGCGAATCGGTGCGACTGCGAAACGTTCAGCCGAAAATCTTCAATGCGTACTGCACGACGAGCCCGGCGAAGACCACCGATACCATGCTCATCAGTTTGATGAGGATGTTCAGGCTCGGGCCACTGGTGTCCTTGAACGGGTCACCGACCGTGTCACCGACGACGGCGGCCTTGTGAGCGTCGGTTCCTTTGCCGCCATGGGCCCCCGCCTCGATGTACTTCTTCGCGTTGTCCCACGCGCCGCCGGCATTGGCCATCATGATGGCGACCGCGAAACCGGCGGTCAGACCGCCCGAGAGCATCCCCATCACTCCACCGACACCCAACAGCAACCCCACGATCACCGGCACGACCAGTCCCAGCAGCGCCGGAACGACCATTTCCCGCTGCGCAGCCGCCGTGCTGATGTCGACACACGCGGCATAATCCGGATCTTCAGTGCCCTGCATGATCCCGGGGCGCTCACGGAACTGGCGGCGGACTTCTTCGACCATGCTTCCCGCCGCGCGGCCCACAGCCTTCATCGTCATCGCGCAGAACACGAACGCCAGCATCACCCCCATGAAAATGCCGACCAGCACCTTGGGGTTCATGATGGTGATTTCGTAGAAGCGGACGAAGTCGGGGATCGTCGCCGTTTCGTTGGCAACCACCTTGTCTTCGGCGAGCAGCGTCTGCAGGTTCACGGTGACCGTCCCGCCGATTGGTGTGTCGAAGATCTTCTTCAGTTCGCCGTCGATCAGCTGCCGCGACACGGGAAACACCAGATACGCATGAGCGTCCTTGCGGCCGTTTTCGTTTTCGACGAATCCCAGAACGCGCTGGTCGATGCGGACCACGGTCGCCTGAGTCAGCTCACCCGAATCCTCCACGACCTCGACATGCTTGTCGGCCCACCGATCGAAGCCCACGCGGACCTCTTCCAAGTAGGCCGCCAGCAGCGCCAGCGCCGTGAGCGCGGCCGAGCCGATGGCGAAGCCCTTGCCGGTCGCGGCCGTCGTGTTGCCCAAGCTGTCCAGTGCGTCCGTTCGCTGTCGAACGACCGGCTCCAAACCGCTCATCTGAGCGTTGCCGCCGGCGTTGTCGGCGATGGGCCCATAGGCATCGGTCGCCAGCGTGATTCCCAGTGTGCTCAGCATCCCCACCGCGCCGATCGCGACCCCGTACAGCCCCAGCGCGAACAACTGTTCGTCCTGAAACTGGAATCCCGTGCAGAAGCCGAACGCCAGCAGAATCGCCACACCGATCACCACGATCGGCACCCACACCGAATAGAAGCCTTCGGCAATGCCGGCAATGATCACTGTGGCCGGCCCCGTCACCGCCTGGTCGGCGATCCGCCGCGTCGGGGCGTACTCTTCGCTGGTGGAGTATTCGGTCCATCGCCCGATGATGATTCCCGAAAGCAGCCCCGTGACGATCGCGCCGAACACACCGAACAGCGCGTTGCCTTTCGGGAGAATGGAGTCGTCCGGAACAGCGGTCTGGGAGGGCACAACAAGCAGAAGGTACACGAGGATCGCCGCCAGAACGGCCACGCCCACGCTGCTGCCATCGATGCCGCGGGCCAGCGCCTTCAGGAGGTTCCGTTGTGTAGCCCCCTCCTCGGTCCGCACCAGATAGATCCCGAAAATGGAGAGCACGATGCCCGCCGCGGCCAAAACCATCGGCAAAAGCAACATCATGAACTGCATCCTGGGGATGCCGTGATATGCCGCCACGCCCAAAGCCGCGCTGGCGAGAATCGAGCCGCAATAGGACTCGTACAGGTCCGCTCCCATGCCGGCGACGTCGCCCACGTTGTCGCCCACGTTGTCCGCGATGGTCGCCGGATTGCGGGGATCGTCCTCCGGGATGCCGGCTTCCACCTTGCCGACCAGATCCGCTCCCACGTCTGCCGCTTTGGTGAAAATGCCGCCGCCCACGCGGGCAAACAGAGCCTGGCTGCTCGCTCCCATCCCGAAACACAGCATCGTCACCGTGATCTCCACCAGGTCCATGTGCACGCCCCAGTGGAGAATCGCGAACCACAGGCAGATGTCCAACAGGCCCAAGCCGACCACCACCAGCCCCATCACCGCTCCGCTGCGGAATGCCACCTGCAATCCGGAATTCAGCGATTGCTGAGCGGCGGCCGCCGTGCGGGAACTGGCCAGGGTGGCCGTCTTCATTCCGAACCAGCCCGCCAAGCCGGAGAAGAACCCACCCGTCAGGAAGGCAAACGGAACCCAGCGGGATTGCGCGTGGAACACGAACGCCACGATGGCCAGCAAAGCGCTGGTGACGACGAAGAACAGAGCGACGACGCGGTACTGGCGGTTCAGGTAGGCTCGAGCGCCCTGCCGCACCGCTTCCGCGATGCGGATCATCGTTTCGTTGCCTTCCGGCTGTTGCGTCATCCACGAATAGAACCGGTAGGCAAAGACCAGAGCCGCCAGCGAACCGAGTAACGCACACAGCCAACCGACGAATACCGCCGTCTCCAGATCGCCGGACGCGGCCGACGCGGCTTCTTCGGCCGCTCGAACGGTCCCAGGGATCGCCACAAAACAGAGGGTCCCCACCATGGTCGCCCATCGACCGAGGCTTTGCCTCATCGTGTCAATTATCCCACGGCGCATGCGATGGTTGTGAGTCATCCCTTCTCCTCTGCTCCACTGCCGGACCGCTGCTGTCGCACCCTTCATTTCAAAGCTCGGCGCGGCTCGGCCCGTTCCGGCGACGTGAGGAATGTCCGCACATCGGCAACGCCAGACCGTCACGCACCGAGTCTTGGGCAGTCATATCCGTGCCACCGTCATTGCCGATAAGGGCTGTGTTGTAGCGGAATTGCGAGAATTGCCAAGCACGCCACAGACGGTTTTCGACAAAAGTGGCCGCCGGAACCGTCGGGAACGAAAAGACGCTCTCCGGGTCCCGTCCCGCGCATGACCGAGGGAAAACGGCAGGCTCGAAACACGGCGGCGGGCGGGAGAACATCCGGCCGCCGAAATCCGTGAAGAAAACCTCGAGCACGACCGCCGTTCCATGACTGGTGCAACGCTCGGGTATTCACTCGTGCAGACCGGCTTCAGCGGCGATGCGAACGGCTTCGGCGGTCGTGCGGACGCCCAGTTTGCGGATCAGCGAGGCACGGTACTTTTCCACGGTTTTCTCGCTGATGCCCAGAATGCGGGCAATGGCCTTGTTTGGCACACCAGCCACGACCTGGCGCAGCACTTCCCGTTCCCGCGGCGCCAGACGTGCGCAACGCTCCCTCGCCGCGGCCTGGCGTTGCAATTGCCGCTCTGCCTCTTTTCGCTCGGTGACGTCTTCCACCAGGCCTTCGAAAACCCGGCCTTCAGGACCGTCTGCGGGTGTGATCACGATCCGCAGCCACATCGGCGGCCGATCGGGCAGAAACGCAACGCGAGTTTCCGCTTCACTGACACCTTGCAAACCGGCGCGTCGCATCGCTTCGCGGACCTCGGGCTGGGCGAGCAGCCGTTCGAAACGCCGTTGCACTTCCGCGACCGATTCCCCTCCGCTCCCAGACGCCTCCGGCGGGCCCGCAACGCCCAGCAACCGGCGCACAGCATCGCTCGTATCCAGAAGTCGGCCCACGCTATCGCAGCGGAAGACGCCGACGCTCAGCCGCTGCAACAGCAGATTCAACCGTATTTCCAGTTGGTCCGAACGACGTTTTTGTCGCATGCGTTGCACGGCCGCCAGCGCCGCGGAGCGCAGCCGAACCATGTGCTTCGGATTCTTGATGACGTAGTCGTCCAGGCCGGTTTTCATCGCTTCCACGGCGATTTCTTCCGTCCCGGTGGCCGTGAACATCACCACCGCAGTGTAGGGATAACGGGCCTTGACCTGCTGCAACACATCCAGGCCAGTCGTCCAACGCAGGCGGTAGTCCGTGATCACCAATTCGAAAGGCTCCGCCGACAACGCACGGTTCAGCTCGTCGGCATCCCGCGCCTCCACAATCTCGAGATCCGGAGACAACGCGTTCCGAAGCTCACGTGTCACCAGCGCACGATCGTGCGGGCTGTCATCGACCAGAAGAACGCGCCGTATTGGCTCGCTGGTACTCATCACAACCACCTGTCATCGCAGCGCGTCTCGCACACGCTCCACCGCCTCAGGGCACCGCAGGCGCGTCTCTCAGCACGAGGGGTGTATCCTGCCGTGAGAGCTGCGTCGCCGCACTGCTGCCGCTCTGGCCGCTGCCCCCCCCGACGGAGATTCCAAACCGACAGCCCGCATCGCCGCGACGGTCGTATGACCACCGCTGTTGGCGGATGCCGACAGCAGTGTGAATTTCCTCTGCGCCCAACCAATCCGGCTCGCATCTACCCCACCGAATGAGGCAGCAGCAGCCACGAGATATTCAGGTCGTGCAGTGCACGCAACAACGTGTCCGAATCGATCGGCTTGACGAGATAGGCATCGGCCCCCTGATCGTACGCCCGCCGGATCTCGGCTGGATCGGAGGACGAGCTGATCACCACAACCGGGATGTTCCCCAAGTCCCCTTCCTGACGGACGCTCCGCAACACGTCGTAACCGTCCCCGCCGGGCAATCGCAGATCGAGTGCGATCAGAACCGGGAGCGGATGGGTCCGTCGGTCGGTGTAAGGCGGTCGCCCCAACAGAAAATCCCGGGCCCGCTGCGGCTCGGCAAACCGGACGACCGCATTGACAATCCCCAGTTGCTTCAAACAGCGAACGAACCACTGCGCATCCAGCGGCTCGTCCTCAACCAACATCACCGGCGGATTCCGTTCGCTCATCGTGCGTCCCGCCGATCGGCAATTCAAACCAGAAGCGACTGCCCTGTCCCAACGCCGACTCCACACCGACCCGCCCGCCGAGGCGCTCGACCGCACGTTGAACGATCGCCAAGCCGACGCCCGTGCCGGGATAGCTTTCAACCCCGTGCAACCGCTCCAGCACGTGAAAAATCCGCTGGTGGTGTTCCGGCGCAATTCCGATTCCGTTGTCAGCGACAATCACGCGCAAGAAGTCATTGTCGCGCTTTTCCGAACGGATTTCCACATTCGGACGCGTACCTTTGTTCACAAACTTCACAGCGTTGCTGATCAGATTGGAAAGGATCTGCTCGAGGGTCGAACGATGGCCGCGGACCACCCCCAACGGCTGGCGAACATGGATCTCCGCACCGCTGGCGCGGATCTCGTCCTGCAGCCGCTGCAGTGCGTCCCGGACCGCCTGATCCAGGTCCACGTCCTCTACGAGCAGTTCCTTCCGGACGATCCGGTTGTAGCGGACCAGGTCCTGGATCAGCTGATCGAGGTGTTCGGCCGCCCAGACGATGTAACGGGCGTACTCCCGTCCACGGTCGTCCAATCGGCTGCCGCAGTCATCCAGCAGAGCTTTGGCGAAACCGTACATTCCCCGCAACGGCGCCCTCAGGTCATGCGACATCGAGTGGACCAGCGCTTCCAGGTCCGCATGGCGCTCCGCAAGCTCCCGCGTGCGTTCTTCGATCCGGCGTTCGAGAATGACGTTCAATCGTTGCAGCTCTTTTTCACGCCGGACGCGATCGGAAACATCCGCGATCGCACCAACGTGTCCGGCGTGCTTCCCATCGATCAGAATCGGAGCCGCCGTGAACGTCCACCAGACTGGTTCTTCGTGCGGGCGTCGCGTGACACCATGCCGGCGATAGGGCTTCCCGTTCCGGACAGCTGCGTCCCATGCGATCCGCGCCTCGCCCCGCTCGCCTTCGGGAAGGTTCGAGGTCCAGTCGAACCGCTCCGACGAGTCACCGACCAGGTTCGGCCAGAAGTCCACCGCGCGGTCGTTGCGATACACCACGCGCCCCGCTTCGTCGAACAGGACGACGCCCGTCGGCGAGACGTCACAGATCGACCGGAATCGGGCCTCGCTCTGCCGCAGCTCGGCAGTCACGCGTTTCTCGTTGGTCACGTCGCGCACGAAGGCGGCCACCAGCGGAGGCCGTCCGGACAGTCGCAGAATGCTGATCGACACATCCAGCCACACCGAATGGCCGTCCTTGTGCAGGTGCGCCGTTTCGAACCGCGCCGCCCCGGCGGCCAACATCCGTTGAATCTTCTCAGCAACCTGCTCGGGGGTCAGCGCAGCCTCCAGTTCCGTGATGTTCATTCGCAACAGCTCGTCGCGGCCGTACCCCACCATACGGCAGTACGCGGGATTCACTTCCACCAGCTGGCCGCGGTCATCAGCCAGAATGTAACCGTCCAGCGTGGTGTTCAGCATCAACTCGTTGATTTCGATCTGCTCGCGCAATTTGCGTTCGACCTTTTTCAGCTCGGTCACATCGTGCACCACGCAGTTGACGCCGGCCAACGGCGGCGACACCCGGTCACCATCGGCGGCAGTCGGGGAGCCGCGACGAAGACGAAGAGGCACGCAACTGATCAACACCGTGCGTTGCTCACCGTTGACGCGCCACTGCCGCAGATCGTCCGTCACGGCCTGACCGGTGCGCATCACATAAAGACAGGTTTCCGCCAGCAACGCATGCAGTCGCGGTGCCACCGTCGCCAGAAACTGTCCCACCACCCCTTCGTCCAGCCCGGCGAGCGCACACAGATGATCGTTGACTCGCTCGATCCGCAGATCGGGGGAAAGGCGGCACAATCCCACTGGCGCGGCCCGATAGAGCGTCTCCAGTTCAGTCACCCGATCGTGCACGACCTCGCCGTGATGACGGAGCTGACGCACCAGCGTTTGCACGCTTCGCCATTCGCGGTGCCGCCACCCCATCACCAATAACGTCACCAACGGCAACAGGCCCGCACCGACCACCCCGAGCATCACCATCCACGGCCGGGCGAATTCCCAGACCTCCGAATCCACGGCGCTCATCGGGAGATGAACGACGATCAGCGACTCGATCGGCCGGCAGTACGAATAGCACGCAATCTGGCGTTGCCCCGAAAAGTTCACGTTGACGCCCGACCAGGAAGCCTCCGCCGCCAGCAGGTCACCAACGGTTCGTTGTGCACCGTCGTCGTCACCCACGCGAACACTCGACACCCGTGTTCCCAATCGATCGGGACGGCGGGAGTGGAATCGCAGGCGGCCTCCGCGGCCGATCACGCACAGAAACGCCGCATTGTCCGGCGGTTGCAGTGCTCGCCACAGCGAATCCAGGTTCGCGATATCGGCACCGCCACGCCGCTCCAACACCATGCACAGGCCGCGACACAACGCCGTGCACTGACGGATCTTTTCACGGATGGCCCCGCGACGGTGCGCATGCCAAGCCAGCCAAGCCGCTCCTGCGGTCATCAGGACGGCCAGACCGAGCAACAAGACCGCAGACACCGACGGGCCGACTCCCGCACCGAGCCGTACGGCATGCGGGTCTTCCGGAAGCGTCCGGTCCGCGCTCGACGAACCTGCATCGAGACCTTCACCCGCCTTCGCAACGCGCGCCGGCGTCTCCATCCCGCCATGTGTCGGCTTGTCCGTTGCCTCACCCATGACCAGCACGGTCCTTTTTCCGCGGACAGGGTGGCCCGTCACCTGTCGTGGCGGCTGGGAAACCAGGTATGCTCTGTCGCGTCCCGACGGACCGCTCCTCCATGGCCGCGCACTCACCGCCGGTCCAGACTGGCCGAATGTGTCACAGCGGCCGAAGGCGAATGTTCCGGTACCACGCTTCAGCCGGCGGCCCACCATGGATCTGCAGGCCAATCACGCCGCGTCGCGAGATGTCCGGGTCCGGCTCGACGTAATCCACCGTCCGGACTCCGTTCACCCAGATCTGAATCCTGGGGCCTCGGCAGCGGATCCGCAGTTCGTTCCAGCCGTCGCGTTTCAGGACGCGGCGTATGGCCTCGGTGTCCCCCTGTTGCAGAAACTTTCGTCGCCGCGATTCGTCGTACAGCCACCCCCAGATCGGCGTGCCGTTCATTTCACCAATGTCACATTGATACCCGCGCACCTCGTGGCTGCCGGGAATGCGCCGCGAGCGAAACTGCACTCCGGCGTTCCTTCCGGTACCCACCAGCCGGGCTTCCAGCCGCAGCTCGAAGTCCTCGAATTCGTGTTTCGTGCACAGGAATTCGTTGTGTGGGATTCGGGCTTTCAGCGTGCCGGCCACGATGGCGCCGTCGCACACGCGGAAGTACTGCAAATTGCCCTCCCAGCCGGCCAGACTCCGTCCGTCGAACAACGTTCGCCAACCTTGTTCGCCGCTCGTTTCGGCGTCCAGACGATTGTTCACAGCTCCGGCCAGCGCGGCCGCCAACGCCAGTCCCCAGATGCCACATCGATGCATCGTTTCCCCTCGCAGCGATCGCTGTGGTATGCCGATGCCGCCGGACACAACCGCCGACAATCGACGACGATCGGCGGTCCCGGGCCATTCCCCAAAACCCGGCTCGTCCGAGCCGCCACGCGCACATGAAGCGGAAGGTACACCCGACCGACCGAAACCGGCCGAACCCCGGTCGTTTGCGCCACGCGAGCCGTCACTGCAGCCTGCCGCGGAGACGCACCGCGACGGTCACACGACCTCCGCATCACGGAACCAACGGCGCGTGAAAAAAGCCGCCCTCGGGAGCGGCATGTCGCTCGTTCGTCCGCCGCGACGGCCGGACCGTCCGGCATCGGGCCATCACTGCGACTGAAGTCGTGCGGTGCGCGCCCGGCGTTCGGCACGTCGTCGCTCCCGACGTCGCCGATCGCTCGGCTTTTCGTAGTACTCGCGCCGTCGCATCTCTTTCTTGATGCCGGCGTGCTCCACCAGCTTGCGAAACCGTTTCACCGCGTCCTGAATGTTCTCACCGTCTTTCAGCCGCAACTTGACCACAAAATGCCTCCATTTCTCCTTGCTCGATGGCCACCGAAACGAACCAGCTTTTCGACCGCCATTGCCCGGTCACCCGCGCAATGGTCCTTCGATCGAACCGCTTCATACACCCCCGCCATTGCGGGTAAGCCGCCATGATACCGGAGCCACGCGAACACGGCAACGGATACGGGTATTTACGGACCACGACTCCGGTCGGCCGGAACCGCCGCCCGGCTGACCCCAAAACCCGCTCCCGGGACGCATGGTTGCCGCAACCGGATCGATTCGTACGATGCCCGCGTTCCGGACGCACGCGCAACGCAGCCGGATCCGGGCTGCGCTCGAAGTCGTCCTGGCACCGATCGCTCGACAATGACGCATCTGCCCGGTCTGCGACGATACCCGGCGGTCGGCGAATCGAAGAACGCCCCGCCCCCGGAATCCGGTTTTCCCGCAGCGGCACACCACAACAACAGCGGACTTCCCGGCGATGGCCAACGGTGAATTCTCGGCCGAGGAACGCTACAGCCGCCAGATCCGCTTCCCCGGTATCGGCGAAGACGGGCAACACCGTCTGGCCGCCGCGCGGGTCCTGGTCGTGGGCTGCGGGGCACTCGGCACGGTCATCGCCGACACCCTGACACGTGCCGGCGTCGGCATGCTGCGAATCGTCGACCGTGATTTCGTCGAACCGAGCAATCTGCAACGGCAGATCCTCTTCGACGAAGACGACGCCCGCCAGGGGCTGCCCAAGGCGATTGCGGCCGCGAGGAAGCTGAGCCGCATCAATTCCTCGGTCCATGCGGAGCCGGTTGTGGCGGACGTCACCTACAGGAACGTCCTGCAGCTGGTCTCCGACATCGACCTGATCATGGATGGAACGGACAACTTCGAAGTGCGGTTTCTGATCAACGATGCCGCTCTGGAGACGGACACCCCGTGGGTCTACGGGGGCTGCGTCGCCGCCCACGGCCAGGTGATGCCGGTCGTTCCGGGCCGGACGGCCTGCCTGCGGTGCCTGATGGAACACCCCCCGGAACCGGGTTCGACCGACACGTGTGACACGGCGGGCGTCATCGCACCGGCCGTACACGTGGTGGCCGCGCTGCAATGCGTCTGCGCGATGAAACTGCTGGTCGGCGGCCCTTCCGCCGTCGCCCCGGAATTGCTCGTCGTCGACGTCTGGGAAGGGATGCTGCGAAAAATCCGCGTCGAACAACTGCGGCAGAAGACGCAATGTCCGGCGTGCGTCGGCGGCCGGCGGGACTGGCTGAGTGGCCAGGTCGCCGCGTCCACGACCGTCCTCTGCGGACGCAACGCGGTCCAGGTCACGCCGTCCCGATCGGCCGGCGTACCGCTGGACGAACTGCGGCGTCGCCTCGAACCGTTGGGGGACGTCCGCGGCAATCCATTCCTCGTCCGGTTTCGCCCGAGCGGCAGCGACCTGGAGCTGACGGTTTTTCCGGATGGCCGAGCCATCGTGCAGGGAACGAGCGACCCGGAGGCGGCACGAACGGCTTACGCCCGCTATGTCGGTCATTGAACCGGATCGCGGCGGGACGGGCGGGACGGACCGTCCCCACGTCGCGTCCCGAGAGCGCTCACACGTCGCCCACCCAGGGTGCCGTGAACGAAAACGCCTCGTCGATTTCGCCCGGATCGGCCACCAGCGTGTCGTTCCCCGGTCCCCCGGCCAGCGTGTCCCGGACGCCCCCTTGGCCATTGACCAGGTCGTCGCCGTCCTCACCCAGCGCGATGTCGTTGCGCGCGCCTCCGTAAAGCGAATCGTTGCCCATCCCGCCGACCAGCGTGTCGTCGCCCGCATTGCCGGCCAGCAGATCGTGTCCCGTCCATCCGCTGGCCCCGTCGTCGCCCAAGCCGCCGAACAGCCGATCGTCTCCGGCTCCCCCGTTCATCGTGTCGTTGCCCGATTCGCCGTACAGCTCGTCGGCCCCGTCGCGTCCTTTCAGAACGTCGTCACCGCCGCCGCCGATCAGCGTGTCGCGGCCCGCTTCCCCCACCAGCGAATCGGCGCCGTCCCCACCGTCGATCCGATCATCGCCCGATCCTCCCGTGAGCGTGTCGTCCCCGTTTCCGCCCAGCACGGTCACGTCACCGGAAAAACCGACGGCAGAAATCTGATTGGCCGACGCGCCGCCTTCGATCATGGCCCGCTCGATCCCGGACAGCACATCGTTGCCGCGGCCCGACAGTGCGTTGTCGGACAGCGAAAAGTCCGCATCCGCGGATTCCCGGATCTCATCCGTCCCTCCCTGACCGTTGACCGTGTCGTCGCCGTCGCCCGCCGTCATCGTGTCGGTCCCTGCACCGCCGAAAAGGCGATCCGCCCCTCCGCTGCCGACTAATGAATCGTTTCCCGAATTCCCCACCAGTTGATCGGCCCCCGGCCCACCGTTCAGCGTATCGTCACCCCCGCCGCCGATCAGCGTGACTTCCCCCGGAAACGACGCGGCATCCAGCGTGTTGTCGCCGGAACCGGCGGTCACCATGACTCGCTCGACCCATTGCAAGGTCTCGGAATCCACGCCTACGGCGCTGCCCGACGTGATGACAAAGTCGGCATCACCGCCGAGCACCACCAGATCCGATCCGCCCTGACCGTTGAACTGGTCCGCTCCCGTACCGCCACCCAGCGTGTCATCGCCGGCGCCGCCGAAGAGCGAATCGTTCCCGGCCCCGCCGTCGACCGAGTCGTCGCCGCCGTTGCCTACCAGCCGGTCGGCCCCGTCGCCGCCGACCAGCGTGTCGGCAGCATCGCCGCCACGGAGTGTGTCGTCACCGCCCTTGCCGTCCAGCGCCACGGGCCCGGAAAACCCGCGGGCATCCAGCGTCTGGGCACCCGCATCACCGGCAATCGTCGCCGACTCGACGGAAACGACGATATCGATGTCCGCCGCCTTCAACTGCGTGTCGGTCAGCACGACGTTCCCGCCAAGCGTCTCGATCAACGCGTCACCGCCCCCCTGTCCGTTCAGCGTGTCCGCGCCGACATCGCCGGTCAGGACATCGTCACCGGCGCCTCCGAACAGCCGGTCGCTACCCGCCCCGCCGCGCAGGACATCATCCCCGGCATTTCCGATCAGCGTGTCGTCGGCCGCTCCCGACGCCAGCGTGTCGCGGCCCGAACCACCGGAGAGCGACGCCGTCACATCCAGGGCGCTGGTATCGACCGCGTCGTCCCCGCCGTTGCCTTCGATCTGCAGAACCCCACCGAAGCTCGCGTCCAGACTCAGCACCTTGATCGTGTCCGCCATGTCGCCGCCCTGCACGATCAGCGTCGTGGTCGGTACGGCAAACGATGTCGGCATCCCCCCGTCGATGACCACTTCGCTGATCCCGTTGCCGGGCACGGAATCGTCCCGGATCACGACCGTGTGGCTGCTGCCGTTGGCCAGCGTGATGGTGTATGTGGTGTTGTCGCTGACCTCCCATCCGATGTCCTTCAGCGCCGCCCAATCCAGATCGGTGAAGAGCTTCCGGGTGCCGCTGGTCAGCGACGGATCCATGGCGGCCTCCTGCCCCCCGTCGGTGGTCCCGTTCGCCCAATGCGCCAGATCGGGGCTCAGCGGAACGTTGCCCACACCGTCGTACTCGGCCACGGAGTTCGGCCCGGTGAAGAAGCCGCCGCTGACCCAGCGATCCCACGAACCGGCCGTTCCGACGCCCAGCAGATGCCCCAGCTCGTGCACCGCCACCGAAAGAAAATCCGTCTCACCCGGATCCAGCCCGTTGGTCGTCGCACCAAAATACCAGTTGGCGTCGATGTCGAAGCTCAACTGCCCGCCCCACGGGCCGAAATCGCTGGGCGGCATCTGCAGCTCTCCGCTCTGACCGCGCGCGTCCACGCGGTCGAACCACGCCTGATTGCCGGTCGCCGTCCACCCGCCCGGGCCTCCGATGGCCAGGGTCGATCCAAGCTGACGCGCCCCGACGTACACGATCAGCGTGTCCTCGGGGACCACCAGCCCCGGAACCGAATCGCTCGCTCCCGTCGAAGGATTCGTGAACGTCGCCGCCCAGCTCACCGCACCGGGAAACCGGCTCTGGTCGATTTCCAGCAGTTGGTCCTGCAGCCGATTGCCCAGCATCACTCCGGCGGTTTCCAACAGATCGCGACGGGCCTGATCGCTGAAAAAACCGTTCGCGTCCCTGGAGTAGTCGAACACGATCGTGATCGTCAGCAACAGCCGATCTTCCAACCGCTCGACCGCCGCCACCGGCACGGGCTTCGCCCGGCGTGTTCGCGCTCGACGCCGCCGCACCCCCCCGGGCCGCAGGCACCGATCGATCATCCGTCTCAGGCCGATGGCCCACGCTCGCTGTCGCTGCATCGACGATCTCCAAGACTGGAAACGGCCCGCTGAAACCGATGTCCACAACCGCCCGTTTCCCGCAACGCGCCCACCGGACGCCGGCAACCCATCGGTCGCATCCGGTGGCACGGTGACCGAACACGCCAGCGCTGCCCCATTCCGCAACCGCACCTGCGGTGGTCGACTTGAGCTCGCCGACGCTGCGACCTGCGCTCGCCGAATGGTCCGGCAGCGTCACCGGCGTTCGTCCTGGCCGGACTATGCGGCGTCGGATTCTAGCGGTGGCAATCCGACGCGCGGACAGTACTTCAACAGCGGACATTCCGGACACTTTGGTCGCCTGGCCGAGCAGATCCGGCGTCCGTGATGGATCAGCCGATGCGAGAAGTCAATCCACTCCTTCTTCGGAATCAGCGCCATCAGGTCCTGTTCGATCCGGTCGGGGTTATTCGATTCGGTCAGCCCCAACCGGCGGGCGATCCGCCGCACGTGCGTGTCCACGACGATGCCGCTGGGAATGCCGAATGCCGTGCCCAACACGACGTTGGCGGTCTTGCGCCCGATTCCGGGCAACTGCGTCAGCGCCTCCAGATCCCGCGGCACCTGCCCGCCGTATTCTTCCACCAGCTTTTGCGCCATCGCCTTCAGGTTCGCGGCCTTGGCTCGGAAAAAGCCGGTCGAGCGAATGATCTTCTCCAACTCACGGATGTCCGCCTCAGCCAGTTCTTTCGGGGTCGGATACCGCGCGAACAACTGCGGCGTGACCTGATTGACCCGCTCGTCGGTGCACTGGGCCGAAAGGATCGTCGCCACCAGCAGCTGATAGGCGTTTTCGTGGTCCAGAGCGCACTTCGCGACCGGATACGCTTTTTTCAGCGCGCGGACGATCTGCCGAGCCCGCCGCCGCTTTTCTTCGAACGTCTCCGTCGGCGGTGGATTTTCCATACCGACCTCCGCGGCCGCTGTCCTCCGCCGCGGCCTGACCGGTGATGCGGTCGAGCCGTCGCCGGTCGACGCGGCCTGGGACGCCGTCCGGGTACGCGCCTTGGAGTTCCGTTTCCCCGCACGTGTCGATGCAGTCCCCGACGCATCGGCGGCCTGCGTGCTGCGTTTCTTCGCCACTCCGCATTCCTCCACCTTTGACCCCGCAACCGCGCGTCGCAGCCGGTCCTTCCGCCACCGTGTCCTTTCCCGCAACAGGAGGCAGGTTATATAACACCCGATTGCCAAACGCACTCCTGCTGCGTGGTCCTCCCGTGACCGCGTGCGCGGCGTCGCGTCGCCGCGAGCCGCCGACCTCCGCTCCGCGGCTTCCCCCGTTCCGCCCCGAAGCGCTCGAGGAAACTCGCGTGAATGCCTCTGCCCCCTGTGACCGGTCGCCTTCGTGGTCGGATCCCACGACTTGGCCCCAACCGCTCCGCCGGTCGCTCTTCCTCCGCGCCGCACTGGGCCAACCGACTGAAACCACCCCCGTCTGGATCATGCGACAGGCCGGCCGCTACATGCCGGAATACATGGCCGTGCGTCGTCGGGTGTCGTTCATCGAACTCTGCAAGCGGCCGGATCTGGCGGCCGAAGTCACCCTGACGGCCCAGAGAGTGCTCGGAGTGGACGCCGCCATCCTCTTCGCCGACCTGTTGCCGATCCTCGAACCGATGGGCTTTCGCCTCGAATACGTCAAAGGCGACGGGCCCAGGATCCACAATCCCATCCGCGCCCCGCAGGACGTCGCACGCGTCCGTGTGCTGGAAGACCCCGATGCCCTGGCCTTCGTCTACGACGCCGCGAGGCTCGTTCGCGCACAGCTCCCCCCCGACGTTCCGTTGCTCGGCTTCGCCGGCGCACCGTTCACGCTCGCTTCGTATGCGGTCGAAGGCGGAGGATCCCGCCACTACGCACGCACCAAAGAATTGATGTTCCGGCACCCCGCCGCCTGGAACGAATTGATGCAGAAGCTGGTCGACAGTCTGATCGTTTATGTCAATCGGCAGGTCGCCTCTGGTTGCCAGGCGATCCAGATCTTCGACAGTTGGGCCGGCTGCCTTGCCCCGCACGACTATCGGGAACACGTCCTGCCGCACACGCGGCGGTTGATCGCCGGCATCACGCCGGGTATTCCCGTGATCAACTTCCTCACGGGCAACCCGGCTCTGATACCGTCGCAAGTCGAAGCAGGTGGTCAGGTCATCGGTGTGGACTGGCGGATCGAGCTGTGCGACGTGCTTCCGCAGCTCGGCGAACGCCAGGCCGTGCAGGGAAACCTGGATCCGCTGGTCCTGCACGCCGACCTGCCGCTGATCGAGCGGCACACCCGCCGCATCCTGAACTACGTCGGCCGACGGCCGGGACACATCTTCAACCTCGGCCACGGCGTGCTCCCGGACACCCCGCTGGAACACGTCAAGGCGCTCGTGCGAATGGTGCACGACATCGGAGCCGAACTGCGCGGCTGACCGCCGGCGGGAGCACCACCGTAGACCGTCGCTCGTCGCTGCCGCACACCGCCGGAACGACCTGTCTACTTCGTCAGCCCATACTTTTTCATCTTGTTGTACAACGTGACGCGGCTGATCCCCAGTTCCCGGGCCGTCGCCGTGCGGCTGTAATTGTTCTTGAACAGCGTCTGCTCGATGATCTCGCGTTCGGTCATCGCCACCTGTTCGTTGAGGCTCGCGCCGGCGGGCACGCTGGTCGTGGGCAACGTCACGGAAGGATCGTTCGCCGGACCAGCCACTCCCAATACCACGTGCGGCGGCAGGTGTTCGGGGGTCAGCACACCGTTGCGGCAATAGATCACCGCCCGCTGGATCACGTTCTCCAGTTCGCGGACATTGCCCGGCCACGGATAGCGATGCAGCACCTCGTAGAATTCCGGCTCGATGTGGCTGATGTCGATCCGATGCTTCTTCGAGAACTGCTCGACGAACTTGTCGGTCAGCATCGGAATGTCCGGCTTGCGGTGCCGCAACGGCGGGATCTCGAATTTCAGCATGTTCAGCCGATAGTACAGGTCGGGGCGAAACTTCCCCTGTTTGACCAGCGGCTCCAGATCCAGGTTGCTCGCCACCACCAGACGCGCCTGGCATTTCAGCGTGCGGTTCGATCCGACCGGCTCGAACTCTCCCGTTTCGATCACTCGCAGCAGCTTCACCTGCTGCTCCAGCCCGAGCACGTCGATTTCATCCAGCAGGATCGTCCCTCGCCCGGCCGCGATGAACTTTCCTTCCTTGTCCGCGTGGGCGCTGGTGAACGCCCCTTTCACGTGCCCGAACAGCTCACTCTCGATCAACTCCGCCGGCAGCGCTCCACAGGCCACCGGCAGAAACGGTTCATTGCGTCGCGGCGACACCTCGTGAATCAGCCGTGACAGATACGTCTTACCCGATCCCGTTTCGCCGATCAGCAACACGGTCACGTCGTGCTGTGCCGCGATCTCCAGTTCTTCCAGCATCCGCCTCAGAGCCGCCGTTCGCGTTTCGAAACGACGGGTGATGCCGTGCAGCACGGTCTCGCCCGACGGAGCGGTTTCCGGGGGGACACTCGTCGCCGACGAAGCGGCTGTGTCCTGGACTCCGGCATTGCGGCGGACGAAGCCGATTCGCCGGACCACCCATTCGGCCAGCTCCGACCGGTCCGGACGTTGGCGCCGCTGGGCCACTCCGCTGCAGACCGCCCGCCGCTCGAAGACTTCCGGACATTCCCGATCGGTCAGCATCAGCACACGCTCCGGATCGATCACCTGCAGCAACTGTTCCACGACGCGATCGTGTGCGTGGCCGCCGTCGGTGACCGAGCGGAAATCGAGCAGAACGCCCGCCGGCCGACATTCCTCGACAGTCGGGACGAGTTCTTCCAATCGCTCGCAGACTTCCACCGCTGTCCCTTCCGCCGCCGCCCGAACAAACTCGACGAAAGACGGATCCGCCGAATAGACCACAATCCCTGCGCTTGGCATCAGTCCGACTCGCCTCTGCTGCTGAAACACGGAAAAACCGTTCGACGCGTTCCCCAACCACACCGACCACTTTGCGGGTGGCGGCGGGCGTAGAACTGAACAAAGGCGATACCACAGCGCAAAGATTCTGAAACGCTTTCGCCGAAACCTCCTTGTACGTCGGCACTTGTGCGTCTGAAATCGTTTTCCGCAGCGTCCCTTGCATGGCCCGCGTGTTGGCTCCGGTAAACATCCACCGCCTCAGGATGTTGCGATCCGTGAACAGTTGACCGCAATCAACAGGCGCCCGTCAGGAAAGATGTCGCCGCCCGGCAAGCCGCGCATGAAAAAGCCCGAGCCGAATCGGCCGGGCTGTTCACCGCTCGTGACGGCTTCTTCGCGCAGCCCCAAAGGGAACCAGCGTCCGTGCCCCCGCCGCCAGCCTGCCGAAGCTTGGCCTGCTGAAGATCTCGGAAAGCCGCAAGCCAACGACGCGTTACTCGTCGTTCTGCGACAACATCCACCCGAACCGCAACACGTAGTACAACAGTGTCAGGATGGACTGCAACGTCGCAGCCACGTACGTCCAGGCAGCCGCATTCAACACCGAACTGACCGCCGCGGCCCCCTCGCCATCGACGATCTGCAACTGCGTCAGCAACTGCTTGGCCCGGCGGCTGGCGTCGAACTCCACCGGCAGATTGACCAGCTGAAACACCACCACCGCCGCGAAGGACAACAGGCCGAACAGCACCAGGGACGGAGCGTGAAACAGCGCACCAAAGATCAGCAGGAAAATGCTGGCGTTCGAACCGAACGCAGCTGCCGGCACGGCCGCGTTGCGCACCACCAGCGGAGCGTACTTCTGGGCATGCTGCAGCGCATGCCCGGCTTCATGGGCGGCGATGCCGACCGCCGTGGCTGAATTCCGGTGGTACACGTCCGGACTCAACCGCAGCACGCGGTGCCGCGGGTCATAGTGGTCGCTCAACCACCCGCCGGACAGCTCGATCCCCACGTCGTGACACCCGGCCCGATCCAGAATGTGCCGGGCCGCCGCCGCACCACTCAACCCCGCCGGTATCCGCATTCCGCGTTCGTAGGCCCACTTCACCCGCGCCTGTGCCCAAAACGCCAGCAGCAATGCCGGCGAAATCAGGATCAGATACAGCGGATCGAAAAAGATCATCTTCCCATGCCTTTCGTTCGAACTTCCGTTCAGCCGACACCACGGCACAATGGAAACTTCCGACGCGCGACCAGGCCGGACCGCGGCGCAGCGCCCGGAGGCGACACCGTCCACCGCGCGACGACGCGTGAGCCGACCCGCGTTCCGCGACCGGCGATGCCGCACGCGCTACAATGCGTCGCACGCGATATCGTACCTTTCGGACGGTGCCGGGAAACCCGTCGCCCGGCGTCGCGAACGGCCGCAACGGTTGGTCCCCCGCACACACTGCCGACCACCGGGATTGCGGCCGCCCCGCCGACAGCCCGCCACAACCAGAAATGGCCACTGCGACTCATGAAACTCGGCTACAACACCAACGGTCTGGCACACCACCATTGGCGCGACGGGTTGCGACTGATCGCCGAGACCGGCTACCAGGCCGCGGCACTGACCGTGGATCATTGTCTGCTCAATCCCTATCGCCCCCAACGCGAGTTCCGCGGCGAACTGCAAGCCGTCGCCCGTACCCTGGATGACCTCGGGC